>JAMCVM010000209.1:0-40405 GCA_023475835.1 Bacillota bacterium
TCACCGCCTGCCTGACGTGAACTCACTTTTTCGATTGGGGAACGTATTCGGTGCCAATTTTTCGGGATTCGCCATCAAAATCGCCTCCTGGGAGTTTGGTGCCAGACGCCAGAGTCCGATGAAGTGAGATCGGCTGCACTTACTATGATGGCACAGAGGAAAGTGGAATACCAGCCCCCCGGCGGTTAATTTTTTGACCCAGGCCTGGAACCCCTTGCCTAGCAAGGGGTAGCAATATCATGCTTCAGAGCTGGCCTGTATGCGAGAATTTGTTTTGCGCATTCTCGAATGCGGTACCCAGAGGCACTTCCAAATTATGTTCTTCAGATCTGGCTAAAAATACATATCAAAAGGTTGGCTTTTCAGCGAATAAAATGGCGAAAATCTCGGACTTACTAGCCACCATCGTCTGATATTCGCTGATCCCAGTCGCACCGCGTTCCTAACCAAGTCTGTTTTAGCAAGATGCCCTCCCCCCTCTTATTTGGTCGCAACCGCGCCGGCATGGCATTGGACAATCGTCAGCATGAAGGGATATGGAGAAGGGGAGGATCCAGGGAACACGATACGCTGACACAAGAAGAAATTGTGGCTATGTCGCAAGCCAATTGTTCCCCCGGACCGGACTACTACGATCAAGAGACCGCTCGCCAAATTTTGGACCGGGCGCATCCGTCCTCCGATGCAGACAGCATCGAGGACCCATCGTCTCTAAATGGTCCCCGAATTCGCGGCCTCAAAGAGGGAGGCTTGGGAAAACCGCAAAATTCCAACCTACGAGGTTTGCACTTCACTAAATTCTCCACCTTCTCCCCCGTACACTCACGCTTCGTGACTGGCCAATGCCTAGGAGCCTGGTGCGAAACCCAAAAAACCATGTTTCAGGGACCCCAACCACGCGGGTTTCAGGGTTCTCGATCCGGTGTTTTGGGACTTATGCACCAGGTCTCTAGCCCTCCTGCCCCCTAAGCTGGGGGCTTGGGGCTCTGGCCCGGTCAGAACCCGCTGAATCCTCCTCCACCTCCAACCCCTGCACCACCGCCAAAACCGCCATACTCTCCCGAACGTCCGGCCAATCCTCCGAAGCTTGGCAACACGTCAACAGTCACTTTGGCCGTGGTTGTCCCCACGTTCGGCGCCAAGATAGACTCTCCCTGACGTAACCCCTGAGTCACCAGCACCGAATTCGTACTCGTCAATCCCAAATGCACCGGGACCATCTGTGTCCAGAGCCTAACCGGACACCCCATCCAGATCCCATCGTGTGCACCGCATCCACCGGCACCACCAGTCCTGATTCCGACCGGTTTCGACTTCCAGCTCGACTGACATCCCGAGCCAAGGCCTTGCCTCACCCGACCCAATCCGCAAGGTCACCGATACCGGGTACGTCACCGAACTCGATGAAGAAGATGATGAGGTGCTTGGAACATCACTAATTGCCGAGACCACCCCGTGGTAGCGGTATCCGGGTTCGCCCTGAGTCCCCATAGTGACCTTTTCGCCCACGTGTACCGCATGAATGTCCATTTCTGACACGTCGTCCAATACTGAAGCTTTTTTCACGTTCGCTACTGTAATCGACAGAGGCGACCCTGCCGTCACCACCGCCTGCGTGGCCACGGCGGCCCCCGCCGCGCCACCAAATCCACTCCGGCCAAAATGTCCGCCAAACGATGCCCCCGCACTAACCGTGGAACTCGGGGGTGCTGAGGTCGAGGTCGAGCTAGAGGTCGCCGGCACCAAGTCACCGGCATCTAATGCCGAAGCCACCACCCGTCCAGCAAAAGGAACGGTGATGGTAGCGCCGTTGGCCATGGTCGCCAACGTTTGCCCAGATTTCACCGCCTGCCTGACGTGAACGGCCACACTAGACACCGTCGTGGGATTACCGCTGTATTGCAGCGTCACTGATTGATTCGAGACCACACTTCCTGCCATGGCCAATGTATGAGCCACCGTACCGCGGTTGACAGTAACCGCCTCTACGGTCTTCGCTTCGACCGACTGCGGCGCGTTAAGTGCCGTCATACCCCAAATTCCTGCCATAATCAACACGATTCCGCCGCTGGCCGCGTACTGTCGTTTCATTTCACCACTCCCTTGCTCACATCAATCCTCTCGAGAACACCATAGCCACGACTATCACCGCATGCCGCCTGACCTTCATCCCGAAGTTCTCCCCTTGCTGTTTGGCTCCACACTTTGTCAGCGGCTATGGTTCACTCCACCCGCAAGGCATCTACGGGACGCAGGCCCGCGGCGCGATTGGCTGGCCAGAGTCCGAAGACCAAACCCACTGCCAACGCGAAAGCAAATGCCAGCAATGCAATCCCGGTATGAAAGCTGGGCTGATAGCCAAAGCTCTTGCTGAGCAGCACCGAGGCGGCTGCTCCTGAACCAACCCCCAACAGGCCGCCAATTCCAGACAGGACTAATGCTTCGATTAAAAACTGTCCTAAAATGGCACCTCGCGACGCGCCAACGGCCTTTCTAATTCCAATCTCACGAGTGCGCTCACTAACCGACACCAGCATGATATTCATAATACCGATACCGCCTACAATTAAGGAAATCCCGGCAACGCCAGCCAACAGCAAAGTCAGAGAATTCTGTACCGAGGTCAAGGTGGAAAGAATTTGCGATTGCGCGGTGACCGAAAAGTTCTGGCTGGTGCCGATCCAGCTTAACAACTTTTGATCGAGGCGTGAGATCACGGCGGTCACATTGCTTTGACTTTTGGCCGAAAGATAGACCGTGGAAAGCGAGGTGCTGCCTAAGAGGCTTTCGGCCCGATCAATCGGAATGGCCGCGAAGCTATCCTCACTCTGACCCAAGCTGGTCCCTTTATTGGCTAAGACTCCTACCACTTCAAAGGGCACGCCGTTCACAGTGACGGTGTCTCCCACCGGGTTGATGGCTCCGAATAGTGTCTGAGCTTCGGTAGACCTCAAGACGATGACGTTTTCTCCGTCCGTTTCGTCCAAAGGCGTTAAGAAACGACCTTCCTGCAGCTTGTAGTTCATGATGTTCTGATAGGCGGGCGTTGTCCCTACCAACCCGACACTAGCGGTAGTAGTCCCCACACCCAGCGTTCCCGACCCTTCCACGACCGGTGCTACCCCGACCACCCTGGCAATATTCCCTAACTTTTGCGCCTCATTGAGGGTAAGATTGGGCGGAGGAGCCAATGAGGTATCGCTCACGGTCGTGGCTCCGCCAAGCCTACCAAAACTTTCACCGACACCGGTCCCTACATCGACCACTAACAGATTGGATCCCAGACCCTCAATGTTTTTGGTCACTGAACTACTGGCTCCATGACCCAGCGTCACCAACGTGATGACTGCACCTACGCCAATGATGATGCCCAGCATGGTGAGAATGGAGCGCAGCTTTTGTTCCCAAACTGCACGCAGGGCAACCCCAATCGATTGGCTGATCATGCTGTCACCTTCCTATCTTCCACGACCGTGCCGTCGTGAATCGCCACGATGCGCTGACTGCGACTAGCGACTGCGGGATCGTGAGTAATCACCAAAAAGGTTCGTCCCTCGGCGTTCAGTTCCGCGAACAAGTCCAAGATCTCTTCACCAGAATGACTGTCGAGGTTTCCTGTCGGTTCATCCGCTAGAATTAAGGGCGCATCGGCCACGAGCGCCCGGGCAATGGCCACTCGCTGTTGCTGCCCTCCGGAAAGTTGATGGGGTCGGTGATGCCTGCGTTCTCTCAACCCCACTCGTTCCAATGCCGCCTCCGCACGTTCCTTTTGCTGAGTCACCGGGATACCTTGGTACATCAACGGCAAACTCACATTTTCGACCGCGTTTAAACTAGGCAGTAAGTTGAAACTCTGAAAAATGAACCCGATGCTCTGCCGACGGACTTGACTCAGTGCAGCCTCGCTCAATCCGGTCAAATCCCGGCCGTCGAGAACATACCGGCCTTGGCTGGGAACATCCAAACAGCCTAAGATGTGCATCAATGTCGATTTTCCGGAGCCTGATGGACCGATGACGCTTAAATATTGGCCGCTGGGAACCGACAGCGAGATCTGGTGCAGTATCTGTAACTCTTCACCGGCCATTCGGTACGACTTGCTTAGACGCTCCAACTCGATAAACTGGTCCATCGCCCTATCCTTTCTTCTAGCCACCGACACCGCCAAAACGTACCGCTCCCGGGGTCGTGGTGGTCGTGCTGGTTGCGGCCGGGTTGGCCACTAGGACCTGTTTAGATCCATCCAATCCGGACAGAATCTGCGTGTCCGTACCATTCGAGAGGCCTACGGTCACCGTAACCGAAACCGGAATCGTCTTATCGACCTTGGCCGCTTCCGAACGAAACGCACTAGCCCCAGAAGAACTACCAAAACCGCCACCTCCGCCAAATCCGCCGCTCCCGAAAGGTGAACTAAGTTCAGGCAAGGGTGATCGCGGAATCATGATTTCGTCGATACCGTTGATGTTTTCGATGGCCGAAGTTGGCACATAGGTGGCGTCGCTCAAGGACCCGATATCTATCGTCGCACTGACACTCATTCCCAACAAAATGCCAGTGGGATTCGTGACCTGCAAGGTGACGGGATAACTGACGGCATCGGACGATGACGTGCTCAGTTGTCCCACCGCGGTCACAGTGCCATCGAACGTTTTCCCAGGCAAGGCCGAAACTGTGAGCTTCGCACTCTGACCGACTTTGACTTGGGTCACTTCTTGTTCGGGCACGGTGATATTGGCATAGAGGGTCTTCATATCAGCAACTGTGACCACCGTCTGCCCTGCACTGACGTAATCCCCACCGACAACATTTACGCCGACCACCGTACCGGCAATAGGGGCGGTCATCGTCGTGCCGTTGGCCATCGTAGCCATCGTTGCCCCTGGCCACTACTTGACCCAGATGCACCGCCACTGAGGAAATAGCCCCTTGCGCCGGGGCCTCGATGGTCGCCTGGTTAGCCGCCCCAATCGAGCCGGTACCAGTCGCCGTCCCTTCAAAGGAGCCGGTTTCCACCGATTCGGCTAGATACTGCGCTACGGCCGTAGTTTTGGCTTTGGAAGCTGCCATCACCCGTGGCACAATAATGACTGCGGCCACGAGGACAACCACAACCCCTCCTACCCAGTACACCCACTTCCGCATCTTCTTAATCATCGTTGGCTCCTTCACTGATTGCGTGGTGACACCGATCTAAATGAGAAATTGATGAGAACAAGTTCGAACTGGTCCCAGCCTAGTCGACAATGGTTTCCAAACCTTTGCGTCGACGCGAAAAAAATTTTATGATGTTGCCGTATTCTTCCGCGGTTGGCAATACCCCCGAAACAATTTCTCGATATAACTAAGGCGAACCGATTCAATTTTGACCGAAAGGAAGGACGTTACAATGCGAGCAATGATACGGATGGGGATGGCGTTGGCAGGGCTAACTGGGATGTCGCTATGGATGGCGGGACCGACTGCGGCTGCAGTAGCGAGTTCCCAGTTTGCTACGACCAATCAAGTAGCTTCGACCAAGTCCAGTGCGCATTCCTTAGCTTTGGCCTCGAACACTCTCATTTCGGTGGCCACCTCGAGCAAGTCGAGTGGCACCGCTCTTCCTATCACCAACTCGGCCTCGAGTAACTGGGCCGGGCTGTCGACGACCAACGTTTCTACCACGTCTGTCAAAGCCAGCTGGGTCGTACCGAATTGGAGTAATGCTCAGCCTGGAAGTTCAGTCGGTAACTGGATCGGCCTCGGAGGCTCGACCAGCAAACATCTGATCCAAATTGGAACCGTCACTACCACGAATAACCAAGGTCAAGCGGTCACCCAAGCTTTTTGGGAGCAACTGCCTAATGACGCGACCATGGGGGTAACTATTCCCGCTGGAACGAAAGTGACTGCAAAAATTGTTCCCGCAGGCACCGACGTCTGGAAGCTGGAACTGGTCAACTTCACCACCGGGGCTGTCTTGATGCAAAAAACGCTCACCTTAAGCGCCAGTCAAGCCAAGGGAATCGAAACCTCAGCCGACATCATTACCGAGGACATTACCGGATCCAATGGTCTCATTCCATTGGCTCCTTTTAACCAAACGACGTTTACTGGGGTGCATGTTAACAATACAGCGCTCGAAAACATGCCCATCACTGAACTTACCGGGGACGTGTTGGCCGATCAATTCGGCCAGGAGGTCGCTGCGCCTTACTACTCGACGTCGAAACCTAATGCGATGACCGTAGAGCAAACGGCGACCATGACTTCCGTTCCCACCCAGGTCAACTTCCCTGGCGGTGGGGGTTATGGTGATGGGGGCGGTTACGGCGGCGGGAATGGCTATGGTGGCATCGGCGGATTCGGCGGATTCGGCGGCGGGAATGGCTATGGTGGCATCGGCGGATTCGGCGGATTTGGCGGCGGGAATGGCTATGGTAGCATCGGCGGATTCGGCGGATTCGGCGGCGGGAATGGCTATGGTGGCATCGGCGGATTCGGCATTGGAATTAGTGGCGGGCTTGGCCAGGGGTTTAGCATCGGCATTAGCAGCGGTGGGCTAGGGAGCGGACTGGGCTCTGGATCTGGATCCGGACGCGGCGGCGTCTACAGTAACGTCGGCGGTTCTGGTGTGAACTACGCCTCGAACAACGGTGGCTACTATGTTGAGATTATTCCCTAGCCACATATCGCTGTGGCACTTTCGAGAGTCGAATGGTAAACCTAGACTGGATACATCGTTTCCCCAAAAGAGTCGCTACCATCCTCTCGCTAAAACATCACGGTGGACTCCAACAGGAAGATCCGCCGTGATGTTCCTTTTTTCGCAACCACGCTTTCTATGCTATCTTTGAGTAGTGCAACCTATGGGACCGGTGTTGTCAGCTATAAGAGACGTCCCGTTTGACAAAAATCCACCAGGAGAGACCCAACATGACGATGAAGTAGGCAATCATCATCTCAATGGAAAATCCAAGCGTCATCCCCGCAATGCGTGGTCCACCAACGAAATATTGAGTCAAATTGGTGTTGGCAAATAAAATGTATTTTACCCAAGAAAATCGACTCAAGGCTTCTACCAACGTGCTTCCTACCAAAAAAGTGAGGATGGCGACGGTGATGGAAAGCGCACTGCTGCGAAAAATGGTCGACAACATGAAGGCAATCGTGGCGGTCACGATCATTTCTACTAAGAAGAATCCATAGGTCATCAATAGGTAGGCGATCACGCCCATCTGTTCGACCTGTCCGGTCGCGTTTACGTACGTCGTTGGTGCCCCGGCACCTTGTACTCCAAACACGGCCGCACCGATGGCAATCGAAAAAACCACCAGAACGAGAGTGGTGGCTAGGCCAAACAGTAGGGTCGCCAGGTACTTCGACACCAAAATACGGGTGCGGGTGGCGGTTTGGGTCAAAAGCATCTTAATCGTACCGGTGGCGTATTCACTCGCCACGATATCGCCAGCAATGACCAAGATGAAAGCCATGGCTAACACGTCTAAGTTTGCTGCCGTACTCGCGAACTTCCAGGCATCAGTACGAAACGGATCAAGGTTATGCTTGAGATCGTACCGATCACTTAGCAGTTGTTCACGTAGTTGCTGCATCGACGCTCGCGGAAGCCCCTTGGTATGAGTCAATGCGGTCTGTAGACTCTGAACATTGGTGATTAGTTGCGGCCTCCAGGCTCCAACGTGAGGCTGACTGCTCAACGTCGTCCAAGCCACCAGGCCGATGGCCACTACGAGAAGAGCCCATAATATCCAGGTTCGGCTTCTTAGATAGATCTTGAGGTTTTCGTTTATGAGGAGATTAATCAACCGAACGCCCTCCTGTCATCGCCAGGAACTGATCCTCAAGGCTGCGTTTTAGCGCGCGCACGCCATAGACTTTGGCTCCCGCGCCGACCAGTGCCGCCACTAGCTCGGGAATCTGCTCTCGACTTAAGGTCAGCACTAATTCGTTGTCTCGGGTCGTCACCTCAATCCCTTCAAATCGCGCAGCAATGACCGCGTTCGCCGCACTCGCGTCATCTACGTCGAGGCTTACTTCTGATACGCCGTCCGCAGTCGCCGCGATTTCTCCCATAGTTTGAATATCGACCAGCTTCCCCGACTGAATAATGGCCACGCGATCACACATTAATTCCATCTCGGACAAAAGGTGGCTGGAAACGACTACGGTCAGACCCTCGCTCTGAGCCAGTCGCCTGAGATAGTCGCGCAACTCGCGAATGCCAGCCGGATCCAGACCGTTGGTCGGCTCATCTAAGAGCAACACATCAGGCCGTCGCAGCAGGGCCTGCGCCAATCCCAAACGCTGGCGCATGCCTAGCGAATAAGTATTTACGCGGTCATTGATTCTAGCCTCGAGGCCGACCTGTTGCACGACTTCCTCGATACGGGCTTCGGTCACTCCTTGACACATGCGAGCAAAGTGGCGAAGATTTTGACGTCCGCTAAGAAACCCATACATCTCCGGGCTTTCCACAATGGCTCCCACGTGTTGCATCGCTTGTTGAAAATGTTTGGCGACATCAAGTCCGTTAATCTCTACGGTACCCGATGACGCCGCGATTAAACCGACCATCATCCGTATCGTGGTCGTTTTGCCAGCGCCGTTGGGTCCCAACAGGCCAAAAACCTCGCCTGCTGGAATTTGGAAGGATAAGTCGTCGACAATCGCCTTGCTCCCAATTCGTTTGGTTAAATGCGCAATTTCTACCCGTGGTGCCAAAGTCATCCGCATCCCTCGTTTCTTAACTTGATATTTTCTGGATAATTTTAGGTAAAATCCACCCGATTCTACCATTTCACATTCGCTTGATTTCGTCAAGAGTGTGAGCGAAATCTCAGCGCTGACGCCTCAAAGTGGACACGGCACGAGCTAAGGTGATCGGGAATTTTCGGAAAATATTCGACCTGTCCGGTTGCTCAGGTTACGAGCCTACCGGCACCTCGCCAAAGCCTCAGGCCCCCCCATTGCCATCCATATTCTCCGTCCGTGCACTAACGGTCGAATTCATGATCATGATTGCAAGAACCAGACAAACACTCCCACTACATGGTGGCAGTCAACAAGAACCCACGCAATTGATAAGAAGCTATCGAGGCGGTGCTCTTCGAAGACTATTCCCGGCCGATGCTCACTGTCAACAAAGGGCATCATGGCATCGAACAACGGGTCGTGCACACGTCGACTAACGTCAGATCGCAACAGAATCCAAGTGGTGATTAATGTTCGGCCACGACTGTTCCTCGCTTTTGTACCACGGTGTTGCTCTCGAATTTTTCCCCATGGTCTCGCTTATCCGGAAGAAGATTTTGGTCGAAAAGCACCCTGGCTATGGAGGTCGACACTCATATTCCCGGGACTGGAAAGGCACGCAGGGCTTTCATCACCCCCTCCATTTGGCGCACCTGTTCCACCTCTTGATGCTCGATCAAACGCCGTTGGGGCCGACGGTGTACTGACTCACCATCCGGGGAACCCCGAAAAAATTGATGGAAGCGGCGCGCGATGTTCGGTATGGAAAAAGCCCACGACGCTCGCTTTGGCGAGCGCTCGCATTCCCCAGGCTGCGTCTGGCAACGCCCACGCTAAGTCAACTGCCAATCAACACGGTCCTGTTTTATGCATCCCGGCCGGTGGCTTTCCTGTCTCCGTAAGCGCTAACCCGCGCAGTTTTCCCCGCTTCTCATCCTTGGGGTACGAGTCTTCCGCCCTTTTGATTCCGTTTTTTCTTAACATTTCGTCCCATGCTCGGCTGGGGGGAATCCATGCACTGGGGCTTAAGAACTGGCGCAAACATCGCGTACTCATGACTAAGCAGACTAAGAGATGCACACAGTAGCGCCAGGCACTGACCACCTAAGACCTCCACACCACAACTAGCGAAGGGAGCATGGATGATGGCAGATTCGGATTCCAAACGTTCTTCAGTAAAGACGCCCCCACCCCCCAAGAGGCAACATCCAAGCCAAGCGTTCCAATGGAAGTTAGTCCCCCTGCCCTGGCGCAAGGCCACCGGCGCGGCCTTGACCACTGCCGTCGCTCTCTCCGTCGGTCTTTTAAGCGGCCATTGGGTGTATGGGGTATGGGCCTTCATGGGGGCATTCACATCGATCTACGTGGCTCCGGAACCGTATCCCACCCGAGGAAAGATCTTGTTGGCGGTAGGTGTAGGGCTGGCTCTATCGTTAGGATTAGCATCCTGGACCGCTCCCAGTTGGTGGATGACTGGGCTCGCTCTAGGATTCATCGCTGCTACCGCCACCTTCTTGACCGGGGCCTGGCATATTCCGTTACCTCAGAGTTTACTGTTTATCCTCATTGCCGTAATCGCGGCCGCCCTCCCGGTCGATCCCGGACAAACCGGACTCCGAATGGCTTTTGTCTTGCTTGGAGGATTTGGTGGCTGGCTGCAGGGAATGAGCGGATGGATCTTTCATCGGAGAAAACCTGAGACCCAGGCGGTCAAAAATGCCTATCGCCGCATTGCGGAATACTTTACCGCCATAGGCACAGACGCCAGCTTTGAACGCCAACATCAAGCGGCCCTGGCCTTAAAACAGGCGGAAGATAGTGTCTCTGCCCTTCGTCGGCGATGGGCCCGCGATGACCCAGGATATCGTTTGGTCTGTCTAGCGGATGAAGCTGAACTTTTGTTTCGAGCGACTGTGGTACTCGGGGCCAGCCGCCCAGGCCGGCTTCCCCAGGCGTGGGGTCAAACCTTAACCTCGCTGGCCGAGGCCGTCACGGGCGGCCGACTCGGCCCGATTCCCTCTCCGCCTAATGATCGTTCCGAGTGGGCAAAATTTCGCCGCCAGGTTCAAAACGTGGCGTTGGCCGCAGAGAGCCCCTTACCCCAGTTGCGAAAAGCGCACGCGGAGTGCCCACCTTCCGCTCGACGACGCATCACAGCAGCCTTTAACGAAGCATCGATCACGACCGCAACTTACCGCATGGGCATCGCCGTGACGGTAGGAGCATTTTTAGGGCATAGTTTAGGAGAAGCCCATCCCTATTGGATCCCCCTCACCATCGGTGCCATCTTGCAGGGATCGACCGCCAGGACCATGGCCTGGCGGTCGATCCAACGTCTTACGGGGACAATTTTAGGGTTGGCTCTCGCCCTGGGCGTCCTCCTCCTCCATCCCGGCTTGGCCGTGATCTTGGCAGCAGTGGTTCTTTTGCAATTCTTTATGCTGCTCTTCATCGTCCGCAACTATGCCCTCGCCGTGGCCTTAATCACGACGATGGCGCTTTTAATCATCAGTTCGGAAGTCATCACCCCGCCCTGGCCGATGATCTCCGCTCGCTTCATCGACACCTTAATCGGTGCCGTAATCGCACTCGCAGCCATTCGCCTGTTGTGGTCAAAAACGTCTTCCGAACATCTAGGATCGACATTGGCCCAAACCATCCGACTCACGGGCCAAGTCCTGTCGCTTTCATTAGAAAAAGCCCGAGGGGAAGAATCTCTCCACACCCAGAGGCTTCTAGAAAAATCGGTCCTGCATCTCCAAGCTGACTACAACCGGGCGCTCAACCAAATCCCCACCCCGTCCGAGGTGGTTCATCTATGGCCGGCGGTGGTGTCCGCCGAGCGTCTAGCTTATCTGGTTCCCGCCGTGGTCGGGACTGAGGGACGAAGAATCTCCCCGCCTTTGGCCGAAGCCGTCAACGACACCGTCCGGCGGTTGTTTGAAACCTTAGCTCACGCGTGCGAAACGGATTTAACCGCGCCGGCATGGAATGAGCTTTCATTACCGAAGATTCCTTCCTTACAACCGATTCAAAGGCCAGTACGCGGGTTAATCGAATCGCTGCAGGCGGCAGCGCTAACCCCCTCTTCGGATCGTGAAACCCCGCGCTAACTGCTCCAACCCTCTATGGATAACGCCGCTGGATTAGCGGCGTTATTTTTTCCAGACTCGTTCGACGGAATTCGTTAAATGTTCCCAATGTATGCCAGGTTATTGGGAACGTGGTAAAATTTCTTAGACCTACCAGATCACGAAACGACCCCCAACTTCGTGAAGGATTTCGCGAATGCGTCTAGCGGCGGGATCCTATTGGACCTCGACGAAGATTATTAAAGTGGTTCATGATGTTCCCATGCAGATGGAACCGTGATTTGGTTAACGAGTCTTTATCATGCATCAAAATAAGGAGTGTGATTGTTGTGTCCCGTATAAAAAATCCCAGACTTGCGCTTGCTGGCGCTCTCTTTTCCGCCGGAAGCCTTCTGGCGATGAGCATTTTGCCAATTAGCGAGACCTTTGCCGCTGATCCTCCTCATCTAGTCGCCTATGGTCCCAGCGGCACCCTATCGATCGGTGCCACCGCCGCTATCACCGGCGATGTGGTCGGGGCCACTGGCACTCCGGTGTACCAGTTCCGCGTTGGCAATCAGATTGTCCAGCGCTACTCCACGAACAGTCATTTTGTCATGAAGAATTTGAAACCCGGTCAGTACACGATTACCGTGCGCTCTTTGGGCATAGCACAAGAACGCCGAGGGCAATGGAACGCTTTTCGTTCGGCGGAAGTCCATTTCGGAGTTGGAAGTCCTTCCCTGACCGCTCAGGGTCCAGCGAACGGCGTCGCGACGAATGGCACTGCGACGATTACCGCGCAAGTGGTCGATGCTTTGGCGACGCCATATTTCCAGTTTGTGGTGAATGGGAAAGTGGTGCAAGCGTATTCCACCAACAGTTCCCTGACTCTCAAGAGCTTGAAACCCGGTTCGTACCAGGTCCTGGTCGAGTCCTTAGGCCCAGCCCAGTATCATCAAGGGGATTTCTCCGCGGCGCGCCAAAAGGCCCTCACCTTTACCGTGCCCACACCCGCCGTGAGCCCGACCTTGACGGTTCAAGGCCCGGCGAACGGCGTCGCGACGAATGGCACTGCGACAATCACCGCGCAAGTGGTCGACGCGGTAGCCACGCCATATTTCCAGTTCGTAGTGAATGGCACAATTGCTCAGGCATTTTCAACCAAAAGCTCTTTGAGTCTGACCCACTTAAAACCCGGTTCCTACCAGGTACTAGTCGAGTCCTTGGGCCCTGCTCAATATCGTGTCGGCGATTTAGCTGCCGCCCGCCAAAAGACCCTGACCTTTACCGTTCCTACCCCCGCCGCGGTTCCGTCTTTGGCGGTCGCCAACGCGAGTGTGGCCACCGGCGTAGCTGACACGATTACCGCCAGCGGCGTGCCCAGCAGTGCGACCGTGACTTGGTCGGTCATTAGCAGCAATGCCTCCACGGGCTTGGTTTCAGGGACTGGAGACACCGCTACGTTTGTGGGCACTGCGGCCGGGACTTACACCGTTGAGGCCTCAGTGGATGGCACCACGGCCACGGCCAAGGTCATCGTCTACGGCCAAGCTTCTGCGGTAAGTCTGTCTCCAGCTTCCTCGACGGTCATCGCCGATGGGGAATCCAGTGACACCATCACCGCCAACGTGGTCGACGCCAATGGCAATCCCGTCGGAAACTTTGACGGAACCTTTGATCTTAACACGGTCTCTGGAGTGACCTACAGCCAAAACGGCACTACTCTCACCCCTGTCAATGGAGAAGTCTCGATCACCGTCACCAATGGGACCGCTACCTTTGACGTCGGCCAGGTCGCTGTGCCCGGCATCTCCATCGCCATGACTCCTAGTGATCTGACCAGCACAAACGGTCAGACCATGGCGCCTGCGCCGACCTACAGCACGACCACCATTACGAGTGCGCCGCAAGTGGCCACTAGCCTGAAGATCGTCGACGCTCCTACCTATCTCGACGCCAATACTCAGGGCACAACGACCTCTCCGATTGCCGTCGTTGCCGAAGATCAGGCCGGATACCCGATGCTCAGTGGCACCGACAGCATCACGGTCAATGTCTCAGGAGCAGCCAGCTTGGTCGACGGCACCAATGGTCAACTCACTTTGGCCTATAACGGATCGTCCACGCCTGCGGGCAGCACTAATATGTCGGCAGCTTTTGAAGTCTCTAGCGAACAAGGGGTAACCGGTCCGATTACTGTGACTGCAACGAGTCCGGGACTGACTTCGGCCACGGATACCATTCAAGCGGTGGTTGCCGGAGTACCCGCGCAAATGCAGGCAACACTCTCAGCGAACAGCTTCCAAGAAGGCAGTGCAGGAATCACGTTGAATCTGCAAGCCGAAGATGCAGGCGGCGCTCCAGTCAATTACACGTCACCGGTCTCGGTGATTGTGACGAAGAGTGGCACTACCACTGCGGCCAGTAATATCTTGGTCAACGGCCAGGCCGACAGTTCCTCGACGGAAATATCGCTAACCAGTTCGCCTACGGCGGTCACACTGACCGACAGCGGCCACGGTGCCAACGCTGGCACCTACACCGTGACCATCGCTCCGGTGTCGGGGGCCGAGTATTCATTTCCTGCCCAAACCCTCACCTTCACAGAGACGGCAGGACCGCTGTCGGGAGCGGCATTCACCAGTCCAAACACTACGGTCACGGTGCCGGTAACCAATCCTACCGAGCAATATACGTTGCAACTGGAGGATTCCTACGGCAATCCGATTAGTGAAGGCGGCGTCAAAGTCGAAATTTACGCCGTGGGTTCGACGACCACCAACGAGTCGTTTGGCCAAGCTACCGTCAATGGCACAGTCACCTCGTCTAGCACTCCGGTGACCGTCACCACCAACAGCAGTGGCCAGGCCACGGTCACGTTGGCCGCCGAAGGGTACCAGGGAGCGAGTTGGGTGTTGTACGCTACCGTCCCTGAACAGCCCGGAGTCAACGCCGCCTTGCAAACCGCCCCATCAGCGGCCATGGAAGTATCGGCACAAGTAGCATCCAGCCTTACGATAGGGTTGCAAGATGAAACCGCGGGACCTGATTTCCAGTCTTCCGGTTACGCTCAGGCTGGCAACACGGTCGATGCCACAGTGACGCTCAACACTCAATACGGCGGCCCTCTGAACGGCACGCAGACCGTTCAACTGACCATTCCTGCCGGTTTGAGCGGCATGCAGCCCTCGGGTTCCAACGATTCCGCGGGCTGGACCCAAGGGGCTTCGAATACCATCACGATGAGCCTCAACCTCAACGGCAGCGGGCAGGCCACCATTCCCTTGGAAGCCTGGACGGAAGGTTCCGCTACGCTTCAAGCCTCGGTGCCTGGTGTCAGCACCTCCGTGAGCGGTCAGGCCAGCATCTTTGTACAGGCCGGAACCGCTACCGGAGTCGGCCTCTTCTCCAACGGAACGTTAATTAACGGCAGCAACAAACTGACGGTCAGCGCCAATACGCCGGTGGCCCTCACGGTGGAATCAACCGATATGGCCGGCAACCCGGTGCCGTCGTCCGGTAATCAAGTCATCGCCCTCTCCGACCAAAATGGCGGCTCCTTCCGGCTTACCGAAACCGGAGCTCCAATTAGTACTGTCACCATTCCTGCCGGGGAGACCGAGGTCACGGTCTACTACGTCAACGGAACTGCCGGAAGTTATGTCCCCACAGCCTCTCTCGACGCTTACCGGCTGGCCGTGGTCGGGCCGTCGTCTTACACCGTAAGTCCCGGGGCATCGCAGGCAATTACCGCGATGGTCTATGATGGTTCCGGCAACGCGGTAGCCGGTCAAACCGTGACCGCTTCCGTCCCCAACAGTGAAGGTACGGTCACCCCTTCCTCCGTCTCGGGATCCAATGGCGCCGTATCCTTTAACTATACCGCGCCCGATTCGGGGTCTGGCACGGCCATGATTACCTTGACCGTACCCGGTGTTGGACCTTCTGGATCTACTCTTACGCAACAGGTCCAAATTAACTACTAACCACTAGGAACCGCGAGGAACCGCGAAGTTCTCTAGAGGGGGCATAACGAGACGCGTCCCGGACATCCTGGACGCGTCTTCTTTATGCCCCTTCGTCAAAGCGTTCGCAATGCTGGCCTAAAGGGGTGCCCCAGTGACAGGCAAGATGATTTGCCGCCAGCCAGTGGGTGATCCTCCAGGCACCCTGGCAGAGAAAATGACCATCTCAGAAATTGCTGGAGGCGCCAGGGTATCATGCCCCCTGGCCGCATGGATGCCATGGTCGACAAAACTTTCGAAATCTGAGCTCTTTACGTCTGGCAGCGACCAACCCCTTAGACGGACGAGCTTTCGTGGTCAAGCCAGTTTTTTTACGAGTAGTGTAACCTTTTTTAACGGCACAGCGTTACCTATATAAAGATCCGACAAATGTCTTAGGATCGATAATCGACGGCCATGGAGAGGATTCGAATGTCGTTAAATAGTCTAATGCGATCAGAGCACAGTTGGGTGATGCAGTTCATGCATCGCCATTTTTCCCAGATTGATTCGCTGGCTGCCACCCTGGCCAAACCACCGGTCGAGACCGTCATTTCTCCGTCGGCGAAGGATTTGACCTACCCTTGGCAACTCGTGGCGACGGCCCAGGGATATCGGTTGCGTTACTGCTTCGATGTAGTGCCAGCCGAACGGCTGCAAGTTCAGAGTGGTGTGAATCTCGACACCATCGTCTACGCTCTTACCCGAGATCCCGAAGGAATCGACCAAGCTTCCGACTTCTTTCAAGAATATGAACGCATTGCCTTCGTCTGGAGTCAGGTATTTGCTCCCTATGTGGCCTCGCTCCTGGATGAATGCGGCCCCCATCGAGGCCCCTTGGCGCCCGAACCAGAACGGCGCATCGATCAAGTAACTTATATTCTCGCCTACTGGGAAGAGATACGACGCCAAGGAGTCATTCCCGATCCCATTCGCCGTGCCAGCCATGCCCTAGACCCTCTGGGCACCCTATTGTCGAGCGTTCCCGATTCGGTCCTGGACGATCTCCAAGCTCTAGCCAATCGCCTTTGGTCCGTTCGCCTCTGGTGGCCCCCGACTGAATCGTTTGTGATTCATCCGGAGTTGGACGTCTACGGTCGCTTGGGTGGCGCCCGCGCCGATTTAATTTGGAATGAAACATTGTGGGATTTCGACGCCAGTTTAGACCCCGCCCGTGATTTGCGCACTGGCTTATCTCGGATTTTAGCCAAGCTCCTTTTGGCCGAAGACTATCGTCCGGCAGTGTCCGAAGTCGCCATCTATTGGAGCCGATTCGGATGGGCGCACCGATGGGGAGTCAACGAACTGTTAGCGCACAGCGCCTCCCCGGATCACCACTATAGCCTGCCAGAATGGCGCGCGCTGTTTCTCGCCTCGGCCCATGCCCGAGCCGGGTCAGCATCAAACCCGAGCGACGACTACGACGTTCGGTGAACGACGCCTTTTTGCCAGACCGGGTATTGGCGATTTCTGGGCCACGACATCGTCGTAGCCGGAAGATGACAGAGGTCGACGCCCTCGGAATCTAACGCCGGGGCGTAGCCTTCTCGCTGAAAGTACTGGATAAGGCGTTTTCGCATGCTAATCGCCTGGTCGCGGTGGCTCGTTAGATAATCTTGGGTTTCGTGGTCCTGGGCGTCGACCGCCAACAAGCATTCCCGCCCCCCATTCGGGCTGTAGAGGTATTTCCACCGACGATCGACGGCCATATAAATGGCCCGTTCGTCTTCGAAGAGTTCACCCACCAACAAGCGTTCTTCATCCTTCTCGCCAGTCTTGGCGATGGACAGCAATCTTGAGTCCTGGGTGAGCCCTGCTGCCTCTGCCATCGCCTGGTAAAAGTCTTGATGACCGACGACACTCTGACGCACCTGACCTTGCGGCAACGTTCCCGGCCAAGACAAAATGAGTGGCACCCTGGTACTGCCGTGGTAAAATGAGCGTTTGCCAAAATGATGATGGTCTCCCAACAGTTCTCCATGGTCCGATGAAAAAATCACCAGCGTCTCTTGAGCGAGCCCAGATCGGTCCAAGGCGTCTAAAATCCGACCAATTTGTACGTCAACTTGGGTAACACAAGCGTAATACGCCGCCTTAATTAGATGGGCCAGATTGAGATCGGTGGCCTCCATCCACTTCGAATAGTCCTGCGCTCGAAGCAGTTCTAATCCTGCGGGATCGGCGGCTGAATTCCAATCGACTGGATCAGGCAACTGGGCTGGGTCGTAACGGAAGGCATAGGGCAATGTAGGCTCGAAAGGAGGATGGGGCTTAATAAAGGACGTATAGAGAAAAAACGGTTGTTGTGGCGGATGCTGAAGAAATTTAACCGTTTCTTGGCCAATCCAGGTCGTCGCGTGAAGATCATCGGGAAGTTGCGACACCTGCGGGATATAGTAGTACTCGTGGCGAATGCCGTGGGGTTCAAGCACGTGAGCATATGGGGAATCCACCAAAAAGGAAAGATAGTCATCCTCGTCGATTTGCGTCGGAATCTCTTCGGCCAATCTCAAATCGGCAAATCCATGGGATGCTCGCACTGGACTAAAGTGCATCTTTCCAATCGCCTGGGTGTGATACCCGGCTTGTGACAACGCGTGAGCAATCGTCGGGGACTCGCCGCCCAGCCGACGATTGTTGCCCATCACTCCGGTAACGTGGCCCATCTTGCCCGTCAAGATTACACTACGCGCGGGAACGCATTCGGGCATTTCACTATACATGGCTTCGAACCATACCCCTCGCTCCGCTAACCGGTCTAGACTTGGGGTTTGAATCCAGGGATTGGAGGCAACTTTAGCCAAGGTATCCTGGCGTTGCTGATCGGTCAAAATCAAGAGGATGTTCGGTTGCGAATCGGACATGGAATCGACTCCTGTCTGCCGGTATGGATCAGCCAGCGGGAGAGGCTTTGCCCCTCCCGCTGGCCTACCGTGATTAGTAAGGATTTTTGTAGTGATTCTGGGCAATGACTTGATTGGCCCAAGCAAGGTTGGTTTCATCAACCTTGGCCGCCACGGTGGCATAATCCAATTCGCCTAAGCCAAAGTATTCCCAATAGCTTTTGTTCTGCGCGGTGCCCGACGGATCGCTTTGGGGATTGACCGGCGTGCCTGGATACACTCCCCAGTTTACCGGGCCGGAGGTCGCCAGTTTGTACGCCAGGGACGTCTTTGACGGCGCTGCGCCCTGAACCCCGGGGATGAAGCGAAACCCGTTGTTAACCAGGTCCTGGTCGTTTTTGACCGAGGTCAGATACTGCAAAAAGTTCACCGACCAGTTTTCCACATGCTGACGTACAGCTTCTTGAGTGACTGAGTAGGGCACTCCGACCGACGCTCCAGATAGCTGTTGCGCAGGGTTCGCGTAGGCCGTCGTCGCCTGGGTCAGGGTGGGTAGTCGTTCGACCCCGAGCTTGAAGCTCGGATGAAGCGCATCGCCGCCATAAAAATACTGCGTCAGATAACCGGCTCCGGGCAAGAAGGCAATCTTCCCTTGAACAAACTGGTTAAACGGCGACGTCGGCGAACTGACTGACGCTGAAGAGTTTTCCTCAGCGGTCTCTAGAGCCTGTCGGGATGCCGTGTACGGCAGAAAGTCGTTAAACAAGGTCTCGGTCAACCACTTTAACCGAGGGTTCTTCTGATACGAAAGCCAACCATTCTTAAAGGCATAGGCCAACTGGTCGGCGTTGATTGCCGTTCCCCCGTGAGGCGACATCTTCTTGAATATGGGGTACATCACGTTATAGTACCAAGGATCATCGGTGCCATCCAACGGCAACATGAAATAACCATTTTGACCTTCGATGGGAATCACCGAGGGATCTTTGGCCTTAATCACCTTAAGATCGGCCAGCAATTGTGCCACCGTGCTTGGGGCTTTGAGATGAAGTTTCGTCAGAATGGTCTGGTTATACCATAGCGAGTGAATGATATACCAATCGGTGGCGATTTCGTACTCTGGTCCCAGAAAGTTGGCATTAGTCTCATCCAAAAGCCCGGGCACAAAGCTCGACGCCCACGTCTTGGCACTAGAATTATAGGGGTTTTTCTTGTTCAAGTACGGTGCCAAGTCAACCAATTCCGAGGAGTCTTCGTTGACCGTAAAATAGCCAGCACCATTTTCCAAAATATCTGGTAGGGAGTGATTGGCGGCGTGACTGGTCACCCATTCGGTCAAAGCCCCCCAGGGTGGCGGTGTGATATCGACGACTTTGACGTTCGGATGAAGTTTCTCATAGTTAGCGATAATGCTGCTAATCGCTACCTGACCGACCGGAGCTCCCACTCTGGGATGCAGTTTCGTACTCGGATAGTAGTTAGGCGTCAGTAACGTGATGGTCACATGTTGTTTCGAGTTGAGCCCAATCTGGGACGTCGTCGCCGCTGGTGCCTTGCTAGTAAAGCCCATAGCGGGCAGCGCCATCAACGCGGCAGCTCCAATCCCCATGGTCAGAACTTTCCAACTGGCTTTCGTCTTGTTTGCCGGTTGCATGCCAAACCCTCCCTTAAAAAGATCAAATCCTCCATTGCGCCACGGTTCACGACAAAATCTGCTATCTCGTTCGATCTCACAAGGCCCTCGGGCCCGAACCCTAACATCTCGGGTTTTCATCCACACGCCTTTTGTCCGTGGTCGGCGGTTCCTGCCGCTAAAAGCCTTCACGGAGTCTTTCCCACCCCCCTATCACTGACGCTGTCGCTCGAAGGTCTCTTCACACCCACACTGGCCCTACTGGCTCAAAGTGCCTCCCCTCACGGCCCGATGCCGGAGATGCGCGGCATAAACATCACTTCCTTTCGTGTTTTGTTCTATTTGATTTTTTGTCACGGGCTCGCTGCTTGCGCGTAATTGCTCTTCCCCCGAACCCCCCAGAGGTCTCCTTGTGCCTGAGCCTCAGCGCTCAACGATCAGCGCCTACAGTTTAAAGGCTCCAGAATTCATCCCTTCCACAAAAAGACGGCTGGTGAAGATAAACAACAGGACCAACGGCACGCTTCCGATAACATATCCTGCCATCAACGGGCCCACGTTCGTCTGGTTTTGACCAGTAAAACTATAGAGCCCGGGCATCAAGGTCATCCACTTGGGATTACTAATCACGATGCTCGGCCAAATCAAATCGTTCCACCATCCCACGACGTGATTCACTGCAATCACGCCAATAATGGGTCGTACCGCGGGCAGAGCAATATGCCAAAATTCTTGCCACATACTGGCTCCATCGGCTTGAGCCGCGTCAAACAGTTCCTGCGGAATGCCCATCATAAATTGACGCAAGAGAAAGATCGAGAAAATTTCGCCCCCAGCCACATAAGGGAAGACCAGCCCCCACCAACTGTCGACCATCCCGAAACGGCTAATCAACACGAACATTGGCACCATGGTGAGCACGCCAGGAACCATCATCAGAGCGATGAGCATGTAGTACAACACGTCCCGGCCGGGAAATCGATATCGGCCAATGACAAATCCTGCCAGCGTAGAAACGATTAACGTTCCGGCCAACGAGATGCTCACCACCGCCACACTATTCAACATGTAATGCCAAATGACAGCGAAAGATTGGCTGTAATTCGCAAAATCCAACGGAAAGGTTAGACTAAATGGATGAATATAATATTGCGTATTGGTCTTGAGCGACATAATAATTGCCAGAATCATCGGGTAAAACTCAAGCGCTGCCAGCACCCAAAGAGCCAAATGAAGAGCCCATTTGAGCTGAATTCGATGAGATCGGGTCACCTCAGTCGACACCTTTAGGGGTCGCGATGCGGCCGTATCAGATATCACCATCGTCGGTCCTCCGTTCTCATTGCGCTTGATAGTCCTGACTAGAGCGAATGAACTTCATGTTGATCAAGGTCAACGCTAAAATAATTACGAATAAGAACACTCCGATCGCGCTGGCCAAGCCCATCTCCCCGTATTTAAAGGCATTGAGATACATGAAATAGCCTGGCACCTGAGTCGACCACCCGGGCCCCCCTTGGGTCAGTAAAAACTGAGCAAAGTAGCCTTGAAATCCGCCAATCGCACTGAGAATCACGATGAGCTTGACTTGGCCGGTCACCAGCGGCACATCCACGTGTAAAACGCGATGAATGCCCTGAGAACCGTCGACACTGGCCGCATCCAAAATCTCAGGATCGATGCTAGCCAATCCCGCATAATAAATTAGGATAGCGATGCCAGCCACCCAAGGGAATCCGATAAAGACAATGGCTGCTAAGGCTGTATGCTGATCGACCAACCACGCAATATCACCGCCCGGTAATCCAAGAAACTTGACGACCTGATCCAACACCCCGTTAACTCCCAAGATATAGCCCCAGACCTCGACGATCACCATGCCCGGGATGAGCATTTTTAAGAGAAAAACGATGCGGTAGGCATATCGCCAACGGTTACTGCCTAAATGAAAGATCATTTCGGCCACGATCAAAGGCACGGTGGTACCGATAATCACCGCGGCAACGGCCAAGACCGCCATATGCCAGATGGAATCGATAAAGGCGGGATTGTTGACAAACAGACTTTGATAGTTGGCCAAGCCCACCCATTGCGCCTTGATGCCCACTTCCAACGTGTTGGTCATAGACAGGTAAAGACCTGAGAAGGCCGGATAGTAGTCAAAAATGAGAGCTAGAGCAACCGCCGGAAACATGAAGCCGTAGATCAACCAAAGCGGTTGCCTCGATCGTCGTCGTTTCGACTTCACGGTAGTCGATGCTGTTTTAGTCAGCGCCATTGTTACCCTCCTCTCGATCCTAGGTCTCCAGGTCTAAAGCCCAGTCGAATGCATTGGCTTTCGCTGTCGATGCCCGTGTCACAAAAGATACCGTCTGGATGGTCAATTCTGCCACTGGTTTGCCTTCAACGGCCGCCAAAAGCGCTCGTCCGGCATGTTGGCCCAACTGCCGAATATCCTGATGGACCGTACTCAGCGCTGGCGTCACCATATGGGCAAATGGAAGATCATCGAATCCAACAATGGAGACGTCTTCCGGCACTCGAAGCCCCTTTTCGGTCAGTGCCCGCACCGCACCTAAAGCCATCTCGTCATTACACGCCACCACCGCAGTCCATGACCACGGCTGGTTCAATGCGCTGGTCATCGTCCGATGGGCAGCCTCGAATGAAAACGCCTCTAAATCGGTTCCCTCGGTTTCCAAAAGCCAGTCCGAATCCGACTTAATGCCCGCCCGAGCCAATGCCTCCATATAACCTTGTCTGCGGTCCGAGGAAACGGTCAGGCTAGGGGGCGGTCCTAAAAAGGCAATTCGACGATGACCCTGTTCGGTCAGATGCGTGGTAGCCATCCTCATCCCTCCGACATTGTCGACATCAACCTGGACCAAGCCCTGAGCGTGAGGGTACCGCCCAATCACCACCGCAGGAATCGAGGCCGCTCCGATCGCTTCGATGAGCGCGTCGGTCATGGTGGGATTGGTAATCACCGCGCCATCAAATTCGTGTCGGCGCCAACGGTCGCGGGTCCACTCAGCTGCGCTTTGCCGATTTTGACGCATGGCCTGGTGCCCATTGATGATGCGGATCGAGTAATCGGCATCCGCCAAGACATCGCCGAGTCCGAGCGCGATGGTCATCAGGAACGCATTGCCCTGCAAGGATTGTCCATCACCGTCCACCAAGAGGGCAATTGTGCGCGAAGATCCCCGGGCAAAACTTTGAGCCAGTCGACTGGGGACATACCCCAACTCTTCCATGGCTTGGCGTACCACCGCTTCGGTATCTGGGCCGACTCGGGCCGAACCGTTTAATAGACGCGAAACCGTTGCTGGGCTTACTTTAGCCCGCGTTGCCACATCATGTATAGTCGGCCGTGCTCCCATCTAGTCGTCGGACTTGCCGACTACCCCCCTTTTTCCTTCTGCCGCGCCAATGAAGAAACTGGTTTCAGAGAAATTGTAACCAATGCAGGTTTTTGGGTCAATCTATTTCCAAAACTTTTACACCCATTATGCATATTCACTGCGATTCACTGTCCATGATCTTCTCAATTAAACTCAAATATCATGCAGGAATTCTACCGTTTACGTAGAATGCTAAACTTACACATGGTCTTGCCTGCCACGGATCCTGGTGGGGCTCTGCGTGAAACCAGTTACAGAAAAATCATGGTCCGTGCGAATGAGTTTTCACGGATACCGCATGATCCTGAATGAATATCGGGAAAGAACCATAAGATTCGGTGCATCTACACGAGGGAGGGAATACCTTGAACAGTTTATCGACCATCAAACCCAGCCGGCGCCTACGGTCTTCTCGAATACCCACTTTGGCCGCTTCCATGCTTATTCTGGTCAGCGGCTTATGGGCCCTGTCCGGGGCCGTCGAGGCCGCATCCCCATCCTATACTACACTCCCTGCGGGAGCCTTTATGCTAGCCGGGGCTAATCGTTGGGCCATTGCGGCCAGTGCCGCTAAAGCTGCCTACCCTAATGCAACAACGGCGATCTTAGCCTCGGGGGCCACTGCCAACGAAATGGACGCCTTATTGGCAAGCCCATTGGCCACAGAACTTAAGGCTCCGATTTTGTTGACCGAAAATGCTTCAACCATCGGCAGCACCACGCTTTCAGCTTTAACCTCGATGAAAATTCAGTCGGTCATTTTAGTCGGCGCCACCGCCGCTAGCGAGGCCTCCATCAAATCGTCCCTGCCGCAAGGCATTAGCGTGATTGACGCCTACGGCAACACCAATCCCACCGATACCGCCGCCAGTGTAGCCGGAGCGTTGGCCAAGGCGGAAGGGGTCACCACGTTCCCGTCGGTCTTCGTGGTCTCCAACGCGTCGCAAAACTTGGCCGATCTAGTTTCGGCCGCCCCGCAGGCGGCCATGACCGGTTCACCGATTTTCTTGGTGAGCCCGTCGGCAACGAGTGCGCTGCCGGCCAACGAGGCTGCGGACGTGAACTCCGCGGGCACGATCTACGCTATCGGCGCTGCCACCATCTTCAACTTTACCGACACCTCGGCGACGACGAAGTTAGTCCCACTGACCGGATCTTCGCGTTCTCAAACATTATTAAATATAGACAACACGTTTGTTCCGAACGCTACCAGTGTCTTTATCGCTAACGGGCAAAATTCGCATTTGGTCGATTCTCTGGCGATAGCTCCCCTAGTGGCAGAGCAAAAGGGAGCCCTGCTGTTCATGTATAACTCAGACCGGGCAACCCCGAGTGGAACTGAGGCTTTCCTGACCAATACCCAAGCCGCCGGCCAAGTTACGACGATGACCTTAGTCGGTGGGCCGTCGGCTGTGCCGACGATCGACTATACGCTATTGGAAACCGATTTTCCGAGCTTAGGCGATGCGGTCCATACATTTACCTTGACGCCCTCAACCAATGCGCCGACGACGGACAGCGTTATTGGCATCAATGCCAGCGTCATGTCTGATGCTGCCAAGGCTATCACCACCCCGATTACGTGGTCGATTACGGGCAGCAACAGCCAAGATGCGGTGATTGAATCAACCGGCGCCGACAGCGCATCGCTCATCGCCATCGCTGCTGGTACCTACACCGTATCGGCCACCGTGGACGGAGCGACCACCGTGCTGACCTTAGACATCAGCGCCGCCAGTTCGTAAAAACCAGCAAGCAGATCCCAAGCCCCGCATCGGCAAATAAACGGGTTTCAGAGGAAAGAGGCCACCGAAAATGTCGGCCTCTTTCCTCTGCACTACAGGGCCACGGCCCTGTCAGCGTGTCTCTACTCTCCGCCAAAATCCCCGTCTTGGGCTAACCACCTGTCGTCATCCGACTACTCTCTAGCATCTGGGGTTAGCGGAACGACATCCACGGTCTCGATTAACCATTGAAACACGCGTCCTTTGAGCCGATTGGCTTCATCCGCTAAACTCGGATCGGCGATGCGATTTGACAACTCCATCGGATCTTCGGCCAAATCGTAAAGCTCGTCCGCCTCATAATGACGATACACGTACTTATAGCGTTCTGTTCGGCACATGATCGCTTTGGTATGCTCAGGGCCTTCACTGCGTTGAGCGCTGAGCCTTGGCCAATAGATTCCCTTCGGCGTGCGCCCGCCGCGACTATCCAGCTCCATACCCTGGGTCTCGCCATGAAGCCTCCCACCCTCAGAAAACACCGCGTCCCTATGCACATAATGGGGATCAGACAAGGCTGGTTTAAGACTTCGGCCAAAACCCGGATAGGGCCAAAAAATTCCCAAGAGGTCTGCCACCGTGACGGGCAAGTCCACCAGTTCCACCAACGTCGAACGCACTCCCGGCATTATTTCTACGCCGCGAGGCGGTTTGATAACCAAAGGCACGCGCGTCAAGCAGTCCTCAAAGGTATTCTGGGTTTTTTCCACCAAACCGTAGTCTCCGGCAAAGTCGCCATGGTCGGAAAGGAAAACCACTGCGGTGTCGTCATACAGCATTTCGTCCTGGAGCGTCTCCAACACTTGCCCGAAAAAGTCATCCATGCGCGCACACATGCCATAATAGATGGATCTCAGTTCATCCCACTGGGCGTTTGTCCATGACTCCAAACCCTGTCGTTCAAAAATCCAGCGGAGAATGGAGGGCTTGTTGGAAAAGTCTGGGGCTGGCGGTCGCTCAGGAAGATCGCCTCGCACGATGAGCCGGTCCCAAGGAGCCTCAATGCCGTAAGGAGGATGGGGATGAACCAGGGACAGGTAGACCGCAAACGGTTGATCTTTGGGCACCGTGCGAATCCAACGAATCGCCGCTTGTACCGTCGCCCGGTCGCGATCCATGAAAGGCCGAGAGGCATCCCCCACTTGGCCTTGAAAAAAGGCATAATACCTTGGATCCGAACCATCGGTTCCGCGCCAACTGGCTTCCGGAGGACCGGGAGAGAGTACCACCTTAGCATCCGTTTCCGCTTGATACCGAATATCTGTGACCGTGGAGTCGTCTTGATCGGCAGGAATCAAGTCGTTTTTTCCCCCCCACCAGACTCGGTAGCCTGACGACTTCAGCACTTGCAGCAGATTGGGCTCATCAGGCTTCAGCATATGGTACATCGTTCGATGGCCGCGCACATGCGGATACCATCCACTCATAAACGAGCAGCGGCTCGGGGTCGACACCGGGTTTTGACAGAACGCGGAAGAAAAAGAGACTCCGTCCTTGGCCACCAAGCGATCTAACACGGGAGTGCTAGCCGCAAGGTTGCCTACGTGGCCTAGCACGTCACCCCGCCATTCATCGGGCACAAAAACGATAAGATTGGGCAACAATTCCATTCCCCCTTCTCAGTCACCGAACCCATTTGGGCACTTTAAAGACACTTTGACAAAATCTCCTTGGCTCGAATGCCGACATTGCCCACAACTCGGAGCCTATCACGGCGAAAAATGCCCCCAGAAAAGAGGGATGAGCGGCGTGTAGCCGAATCTTGACCGAGTGGGCGGAGATCTTTGTTGTCAGAAAATCTCGTCCGACAAAGCTGGTCGACCGCTGAAAGCCCATCAACCCGGTGCCATCACCCAGTCTCACCGCACCCTGGCTGTGGTCACCCGCATCCGTCAGCAACTTTTTGCAAAGGAGGTCACAGCGTATGCGTTGGAAATCTGAACTGGTCTTTATCATCTCAGCCACCATGGCCTTGACGGTGAGTTATCCGGTATTCGCGCAGGGGCGACCGCTCCCCGGTATCAACCGTCCTAATGTTGCCCCTGGGTTGAATCATGCGGCGCCAGGGTCGAAAGAAACCGGAAAGCCAACTCCGGGTCATTCCCAAGGTTCCAGCTCACCCCGGAGTAAGGGATCTAAAAACAGGGGAGGCTCTCCTGGATCTTCGAACCCTTTGTCGCCGCCTGGCGTCGTCTATGGCCCGGGAACTCACTCATCCGTTCCGTCTACTCCGGCTAATCCTTTGGTTCGGGAGGCAAAACCTGCCGTAATCGGAATCATCATCGCCTATTCGGACCATTCCCTGACGTTAGCTAACGGTCTTACCTATTCTCTGACCGCATCTGCGGCTGTTAGACAAGATGGAAAGCTGGTCGATGCCTCTGATATCAAACTCCCCAGTCTAGCGGTGATCACACTTAACGATCACGATGAGGCCATCGCTGTCAATTTGATCCTCCGCGGATCCCGGGGGCTCCGAGGGCGTTTGAAGAATTTGCCCGCTCAGGCCATCACTAAAATGCATGGAAAAACCGGAGACGTCGTGATTTCCGGGAGCATCACGGAGGTTCAGCTTGCAACTCTGATCCTTGCCAACACCACAGTGAATCTCGCCAAGAACACCGTCATTCGATATCGAGGATATTCTTTAACCTCGACTCAAATTCCGTTGCACGTTCAAGCTCTGGCCCTCATCAATCCTCAAGACACTGCACTCGAGATTCACCTGAACCAGGACCCAAGCCTCCCTCCTAATCCAACCGTAGTGGGGGCCGTGTACACCAGCGAATCTACCGTGACCATCGACCACTACACGCTTTCGATCAGTCCGACGATTCGAGTGCGTTCCGGTCGGACCCCCATCCGTCTAGCCGCAGTGAAGGCGGGAGCCACTGCCCAAGTCCATCTGAATCAGGATGGGCAAGTCGTTTCGCTGGACGTTCTAGGCATTGCCAACCCCGGGAATATCGCGCCTAAATCCCGCATGCCATCGCACTAAGTCTCCATCGATACCCTCAAGCGACGAATCCCGGTGACCGGTGCCAGCGCCCCAGAATTGGCCCCTGGCACCGGTCATTCTTGGTTTGCTGTCCGTTATATCCTACGGTCCAAAACACCAAAGCTCATGGCTTTGAGCAGTCGTCGGCACGGCCTTATGGTAGCCAGAGACCCATACGCAGCATGCCTCAATTGCCCCCATATTGACCGTTTTGTGCATCAAACAAACCCAGCATCCCGCTTTTCCTGGTCGATCCGGGAGTCAAAGTAGTCGCGTATAGGGGCATCGCTGGGACGCACGCTGTCTTTTAACTGAGCTGGCAACGGCCCAATGACCTCCTCTAAATGAGCGCGTAGAGACTGGCTAATCTCTGGGCGATCATCGATGAGATTCTTTTGTTCGCCCGCATCGGTCCGCAGGTTGAACAGTTCGGGATGATTTTTGGGGTCTTCAAAGTTCACAATATAATTCCAATCGCGCGTACGCACCGAGGCATGAGACCCCCAACCGATAATCACGTGCTCGCGACCCTGACCCGCTTCAGCCTGACGCAAGGGCCACACATCGTCGCCTGCCACGGGAGGATGTTTCACTCCCAACAGCGACAATGCCGTAGGAAAGAGATCGTGACTTTGAACCATGGCTTCCGAAGTCGTAGCTTTTAGTTCGTCGGGATGACGGATCATCCATATCATTTGCGTGTTATGGGTGTAAAGCCGATGGGGAGCTTTGGAAAACTGCCCGTGATCCATGAGTTCCGTACCATGGTCGTTCACCACCATCACCACCGTGTTCCGAGCAAGGCCAGTGCGGTCCAAGGTCTCCAAGAGGTGCCCAAGCCAGCGATCGACAAAGGTCAGATAAGCTAAATATAAACCCCTGGTTCGCTCAATCGCTGCCGGCGACAAGTCTTTAGCCGTATATCCCACCGGATAGATGGCTTCAATCGCGCTGGATCTGGCATCCAGACCAAACGGTCTCAGATAGGGGCGCGGCGGGTCCCATGGCTCATGGGGCGCGAATGAATCCACCCATAAAAAGAATGGTTCATCCTCTGAAGCAGCCAATACCCAGTCGGATGCTTTAGAAAATACTTTCGCTGTCGACCAATCCATTTCGCTTTGACGTCCGCGCACATTCAATAGATACTGAGTGAGAACGGGGTAACGGGCGGGATCGGGGTCGGTTACGTATTTTGACAACTCTTCTCGGGTCATCCGCCCTGGTCGAAAGTTGTCACTTTCATACCCGCGCACGGCTTCATACGCTAAAAACCCACGGGTAAAATTACCTGTGGGTTTAAACAAATGATAGGTATCGGCAATCAGACCGGTCTGATAGCCTTCGGCTAACAGTACTTCAGCCAACGTAGGCTGCTCGGGCGGAATCTTATGCCAGCCCCTGCCCGTTGGCCACGATCCCTTGGTATCAAACGCAAATCTCCAAGGGAAGGATCGTTCCCCAGTGAAGTAGGCACGGCGCATGGGAATTGTCGGTAGTCCTTCCCCAAATGCCTGCGTAAAAAGCGTACTTTGCTCACGCATGCGATCCAGATTGGGCAAGGACACCGTCCAAGGAGCGCGGTGGGTAGCCAAGTCATAACGAAATGTGTCGAGACAGATAGCCACTAAATTGAGTCGTCGAGACGGCATCTCTCTTCCTTCTTTCCTTCGGAATGCCCGCTTGGCGGTCGCCAACCAACTCGCCGGACGACCGCTAGTCGTCGCCCAGTGAGACCACTTGTCCGGTCTCAATTGCGGTCAAGGCAGCTAGCGAGATTTTCAGCAGTCGCCGACCATCGGCCAGCGAACTCGGCGGATTTTGGCGCTTACCTTCCACATACTCAATAAACGCCTGAGCTTGCATCGCATGGGGGTGGACCGGAGGCAAGGCGTGATAGGTCTCCTCAGGCCCATCGTAGAGTGTCCATCCTTCCCAGCTAAAGTCGCGAAATTCGCCGGCCACAGCCACCCGTTTGGGACCGATCAGTCGTTCCGGTTGACTCGGTACGCGACTTTGCGCCGCCAATCCCCAACACACCGTCATCGTGCCAACGTCACCGGAGGCATAGCGCACCGTCACCACCGCGGTATCAATGGCCTTTTCTTTAAAGTGGGCAATTTCAGGCCGATCGTGGGCCGCGATGAATCCGGAAGCTTCCACGCTAACTGGAACGGATTCAAATACACTTTCCCACAGCAAAAAGTAGTGCTGCATCAGGTCCACCACCGGCCCGTTATTGCCCGCACGATCATGCATGAAGCGTTTCGGCCGAACCTCCCCCAGCCCGTCCGCAGTAAACAGCAGGGGTCGACCAAATCTCCCGGAGCGAACTTCATCGCGCAGATACTCTACGCCCGGCGACAAATTCCTTTGGAATCCCACCGCAAATTTGACCCCTGCTGCCGTCACGGCTCGCTCCATGGCATCGGCTTCCGCCACGGTTCGAGATAGCGGTTTCTCGCATAAAATATGTTTCTTTGCTTCCGCCGCGTGCAGGGTGACCGGCAAATGAAAGGCCAAGGGCAGGCAAATATCTACAATATCGGCCTGAGACATCGCGGAAATCGCTTCGTCATCATGGTCAAAGACCTTGGTGATGTGATAGGTTTCTGCTAGGCGCGACCGTCGGTCTCGATCAATGTCTACTAAAGCGACAATAGGCTGTCCAATTTCGGTCCAGGCGCGCGCGTGATGCCCGCCCATGTCCCCCGCTCCGACTAAGATAATTCCGTGTTCTGCCATCGCTCTCTTCCTCGCTTTCTAATCCTAGAGTCTCGCCGCCGTTTACGCCGAGCGAAAACCCTGTTTCTTTTAGCTCTCCACCGGGACCGTCGCACCGTTCACGAGTCCATTGCCAGACATGGCGCCAAATATCGCCGAGTCCATTCGATCCCCGCCTCGGCCTTGGCCAAACTCCCCTCAAAAAATGGATCTTCTTGTTCAATGAAGAGAGGTCTTTGATAGCCGACCTCGACCAGGGCCGACACCAGCTTCATCCAATCAATGTCTCCCTGCCCTGGGATGCGATGGCGCCAAAAATGGGTATCCAAGATCCCTTCGTCGCGCACCCGAGATTCGATCCGCTCGCTATCTTTCACCTGCGCCAAGATGATGCGAGACCCGAATTCGTGCACCGCCGCCACATAGTCGATGCCCTGCCACACCAAATGCGAGGGATCGAAGTTCAGGCCCAAGACGGGGCTCGGGATCCGAGCAAAGATGTCTCGCCAGCGACGGGGACTGATAGCAATGTTGAATCGCGGCGGCCACTCATGGGCCATCGGGCAATTCTCTAATCCAATTTGAATGCCTCGTTTGTCTGCCTCGGTCAGTATCGGCTCTAAAGCATCCGGCAGTCGCTCTAGATTTTGATCGATGCTCGTCAGCGGATCGCGCCCAGTGAAGACCGATACCGAGGCCGCCCCAAGCACTGCCGCGGCCCGGATTAAGGTGACCGCGTGGTCAATCGCCATTTGCCGGCGTGCTCGGTCAGCATCGAGAAAATTGAGCGAACCATCCATGATATCCCAAATCTTGATGCCGTATCGCTCCGCTATGTCCCGCAAGCTGGCGTCGCCCTGAGCGACCAGGGACCAATCGATTCCCCGATAGCGGGGGCCACCATGTAATTCCAGATCCGAAAATTCATGTTGCTGAAGCCAAAGCATAAGCGCCTCCGGCTCCAAGTCCAACATGGCTGTGTGGTACAGTCCTAGTCTCATTGGGCACCTTCCTTATTTCGGTCTACCACTTTCTGCCCCACAGATCCCCCCCAGGCGTCGGCCGCTGCCAGGGCAGCGCCGAGAGCGGCGCTCATATCGCCCAGTTCTGATAACCGGGGCCTGACCCACATTCCATCCGGCGTTTGCAGTTGGCCGAGACGCCTAGTCAAGTCTCCATAGAACCTCTCCAAAAGGGGCAGAGGCAGACCCGCTAAGATTACATCGGCAACATCCAACACGTTAATCGCACTGGTCAAGGCATAAATCATTGCCTCTTCGGCTATCCCCCGCAGCCGCTCCTGTTCGCTACCATCTTGGCCGTTGACCCGCCGAGCTAACATGGCGGGAGCGGCCACCAATTCGACACATCCACGGTTACCGCAGCGGCAGCGCTCTCCCTCGGGCGCAATGCCAATATGGCCAATTTCCACCGGATGGAGCCCCGGCGGCCGACCCCCGACTCGGGGATGCACGAGGGCTCCGCCAATCCCGGCCCCGAAATATACCAAAAGAAACCGAGTGGGTGGGTGATCCAACCAATGCCACTCTTCCGCCATCGCTGCCGCCGCCCCGTTATTCAGCACAAGCACCGGCTGACCAAGCAGCTTCCCTAAGATTTGGGCATATCCGTCGCCCGCTTCTCGCGCCGCCACTGGAAAGGACGGGGTGGCTAAGCCTATCGCTTTAACCACAATATGCGCTTCGCCGAGCGAGCGGGCAAAGCGCTCGATGACAGCCCCTGGGTCGGAGTCCGGCGATAGGGCAATGCTCCGCTCTTGGATCGCCGTTCCCGACCAATTCGAGAGAATGAAGCGAAGGAGGTCGGAACGCACACTGACTCCTAACAGTCTCATGGACTCACTCTCCGCGATCAGACCCACCCGATGGCGTCCCAAGCCCGCACTTTGGCTCATCCCCTCCCTTGCCAATCCCTCATCGCGCAAGCGCTTGACAATCTGGGTCACCGTGCCGGTACTGAGTTGAGCTTGCTGAGCCAATTCCACTCGAGAAATACCGGGCCGCTGACGGATTAAGCGAAAGATACGCCGGGTCGCTGGTGTTCTTGCCTCAGGTTCGAAATCAGTAGACATGGACCGGGATCCCCAACCGGCTACCTAGGCTTTGAACGGAGTCCACCGTCACCCCATAACCCACGGAAAAATGATGCTCGGCCCCATCGCGCACCAAATCTGCCAATACCTGAGCCGCGGGACGATCCGTTCTAACAGTGGCAGTATTGCCGGAAAAATAGAGGTCGTCGTCCACTGCTTCGCCGGAAATCGCCATCAGGCTATATCCGGTGCCATCCTGGTGCAGTCGAACGACGGTCGCCGGTCCTCCCATCAAGGCAAAATCCAAGGTCAGTCCCACCTTGCGATTAGGATGCACACTAGCCCGGGGACTTTCCCCGGCCAGTGAGAGCGGCGCGGCTCCACAATGCCAAAAGACGAGCCGGTCGTCGCTGACTTGGTGCACCAAATCGCCAAAGAACGGACTCATGCCTCCCAGTTCACGACAGATAAGCATGGACAAGGTCCCGTGGACGTCAGCTTCACATCCTGCCATGACCTGATCATCAATCAATCGGCTCATGGCCCAGCACACCGCTCCCCCAAACTCCGTCATGTATTGGGGCCAACATTCCACCGTCAGGCTGGTCAGATGATGGTTGGCAATCAGTTGGCGCAATCCATATTCTGCCTTTAAGGATTGTTCGACTTGCGAACCCTCCACCGTTTTCCACCCCGCCAACCCAGCTACGGCTTCATAACCCGGATCGAGCGCGGCGACGGTAGCCTGTTCGGCCGCGGCAAAGGCCTCCTCCAAAGAAATTTGGGTCACCTGTACTCCCAATTGGCGCCGAAGAGCTTGACCGTCATAATCACAAGAAAAGTATCCCGGCGGATGCTTGCCGACAACGCCAATCGTCGACGATCTCAAGGCGATACACGTCTTTTCCACCATCAATAGGGCCCTAAGCCGCGAGCGAAGGTCCTCATCCTTGGGGTTTCCATAAAGCATCGGGACCGATCGACCTTGCTGTTGCAAGGCGAAATTGGTCAACAGGCCACCGCAGAGAGAATTCAGCCGCAGGCGACCGTGTCCGACTTCTGGCTCGGAGACGGTCCAGAGCCACACGGTCCCTGGGCACAAGTCCGCCACCTGTTGCACCACATCGGCGCCCGCAAACGTCCCCATCACCGCAACCACCACATCCAAGCGCCTGATGGTCTCGGTCATCTCCCTGAGTTGTGCTTGAGCTTGCCATTCGTCGACCATTCCCAGCCACACCGACTCCGATTCCGCTATCGATCGGGCCTCAAGACATACCGTTTCCCACACGTTCTTAGCAGCATGTTCGGCCGCTTCAAAGTCAAATTGCGGTCGATAGACCGCTAACACTCCAATTTGCACAAAAAGGACCTCCCTTCACCGCTTTGATTCGGCACTGCCCGAAGGCTCACCAAACATCCAGACCCGCTCTCCCCGTGATCTCGCCTGAAGCGGCATCATCTCAACCCCTGACGGCGCTCCAGGGCGGATTTTCGATCCGGTCACTGGCCACTTTTCGCCAAGTCCTTGGCGGTCGGGGTACCTCTGGGGAGGTCGTCGCCGCCATAGCCGCCAACAGCGCCCCTAAAGCGGCCGCCTCGGGAGGTTCCAACGCCCACAAATGGGCACTGATCTGTTCTTGGCGAATGGCTTCCCACCGCCTGTGAGCGACCGCTCCCCCAACCCAAGCCACCTCAGAAAACTCTCTTCCCGCAATCTGGCGAAGGGCTTGAAGCTTATTTTCAATACTCTGGGCCACCCCGACCAAGACCGCCTCATAGATCATCGAAGCATCGGTGGACGGTCCGAGACCGACCAAACGTGCTTGCCCGCGCATGAACCCTTCGGCTTCGAATTGCACTGAAGATGTTCCCGGCCGTTGGCTGAATGGGCCGCCAAACCACTCCTGCGCCCAACGTTCTGCAGCTCCGCCTGCAGGGGTCGGCAATAGGCCGGCAAAGCCTGTGCCCAAAACGTTGGGGGCCCAAATGATGCCGTGTTGAAATGCCGTCGGGGTTAAAATCGGCTGATCTTCTTCCACCACCCAAGGCTCCGCCGTCCCTGATGAATCCAGAGCGACACCCCCAGGCAGACCCGCCCCAACATAGGCGGCCGCATGATCTTGACCGGCGGGTACCATCGCCGCTCCCTTCATTCGGTCCGAAAGATCTGAACGAACGACACCACCGTTCACAGGCCGGGTCAGAATTTGCGGAAGGTTCACTGCTGATAGGCCGGCAAATTGCAAAATCGCATCGTCCCAGGTCTGCCGTTGCCAATCCAACGCCATAGTACGCGCCGCTAAGTTGGCGTGGGTCACTCGACTGCCCCCCGTCCAACGATACACGATCCAATCGGCCGCCTGGAGCCAGGTACTTTCCTTCAATGGCCTGGGCCGCGATCCGACCATGGTGCGAAACAAGCCAAATTTAGGAGATGCGGCCACCCCGGTGCGTTGATACACCGTCATCGGATCCCACTCGTTAATGAAACGACGGTAAAAGGCCTCCGTATCTGACTGGTCTTGCCATCCCGTCAATGGCCCCACGGGGCCGGTATAGTCGACCCAAATCCCTGCCTCACCCATCGAGGCCACGCCCACCGCCACCACATCGACGGCTTCAGGGATGTCATCCAAGCTTTGTTCGCACACGGAAATAGCGACCCGACTCAGCGCCTCGGCATCGAGTACGCCTCCCTGCCACGGTGTAGCCGCTGCTGCCGAACCCCACTCCCCTCGTTCAGACCAAGCCACAGCTTTCACTCGGGACGTACCGATGTCCAAGCCGATCCATGCAGGAGCCCTAGACATCGATTAAAATCCTTTCTGTGCGATCCAACGTCTCCGCAATCGACCGCTTGGCTGCCGAGCGAATCCTATCCGGTTCACGTTCGCCGCTCTCCATGGCGAGAGCCAAGCCCCGCATCCAGGCCACTTTGAGTTCCGTGCCAAGATTAATTTTTTGAACCCCCAGTTTCGTCGCCCGCCGGAAGTCCGCAGGCGAAATCCCGGTTCCGCCATGAAGCACCAAGGGCACCGAGATGACATGATGAAGCGCTTCCAAGAGGTCCCAGTGAAGCTTGGGCGGCATCCGATATTGGCCGTGCGCGTTGCCTACGGAGACGGCCAAAAAATCCACCGGGACTTCCGCCATGAACTGCTGGGCTTCCTCAACCCGGGTCAGATATCTAGTCTCCTCATCGTCGCCGTCTTCGGCTCCACCGACATGACCAATCTCTGCCTCAAAAGAGGCTATCCGTGCTTGTCGACACAAGCCCAATGCGTCCGCACTAGCTTGAATATTGAGCTTTAGGGGGAGTCCGGAGCCATCAAACATCACTGAACTAAACCCTAATTGGATCCCCGCTTGCACCGCCTGCAACGACGTCGCATGATCCAAGTGCAACACGAAAGCCACCTCGCTGCGAGCCAATCGCGGCACAACCACGTTCTCAAAATAGGTGTCGCCCAAATCCCTCAGATACCGTTCAGAACACTGCATAATCATGGGCATCCTATGCGCTTCACCCCACTCGACGATAGCGCGGAACCCTTCCACACTGGTTAAGTTATAGGCAAAGCGTGGCCGATCTGGGGACGAGACCGCCGACAATCCGGTTAGCATACCCACCCTCCTGTCACTGCCAGCCTCATGCCCGAAGGGGATCGAGGAACGAAAAATTCTTACTGGCACTGGCTTTTGCGGTCTGTTCGGTGGTATCCTGTTCGGCTGTCCACCAGGGCAATTGCAGTGGACGAATCGCCGCGATCACGGTTTCAACCGGCAACGCGCCTTGGCCCAACTCAGTCCATGTTCCGTCACTTTTTGCGTCTTTCAAATGGACATAGCCAATGCGGTCATGAAAGGCATCCACCACCCGTTTCGGATCGCCGTGAGCCTGCAGCACCCACCCGAAGTCGACCGCCAATCCCACCCGATCTTGAGCCGAATGGTCAACCAAAGCGTGAAGTCGCGCCATGTCCCCCTCAATTTCGCGGCGATGGTTATGAAACAGCACTCGAACATTAAAATCCAACACCCGTTCGCTAAACCGAGTTAACTGCTCGCCCATCACACGGTACGCATCCACCGACTCATGAGGCTCGTCGCTGACCAAAATGAACTTGGCTTCAGACGCCTCGAGCACACGTTCTACCGCTTCGGCGGCGGATTTGTCGGAGAGCGCATTCAGCACCGTGGGATAGCCGAGATGACAGGCAATGATTTGAAGTCCCGTCTTCGCCTTCAACGCCGACAACTGCTCTTGATAGCGCTCAAGCACGGCAAACTTCGTCTCTACACCCTCGTAGCCAATCTCTTGTACCTGCTTCAGCACCGTCGGATACGCATTCATCAGTTGGGTTTCACCCCATGTAATCGTTTGGCAAGCCAGTCTGGTCATCCTGCCATCTCCCCTACTCAAATTCTCTTATGCATCGCACGCTGCCACAACAACCCAAAGCAATACTTTCCTTTGAAAGCAAGATAACTTAAGCAATGAATATCATACTAAATTCGAACCTATTCCTCAATCCCTGAAATCCTCTTTTGAAGCCCCGAAAATACTGTCTTCAAGAGTTTCACCGGCCCACGACTATTACGCGGCCAGCCGTCGCCGCGACGCCCAGAAAATCAGTCGTCAAGCCCATCCGCATCGAACAAAAGATCCCGCTTGAGTCCGCTCTTTCCTTCGCTGACCTGAACCCCTCACTCTCCGACCCGCCTTCGAGGAGAGAGGCCTCGCTTCTCCCATGAATACAAAGAGGCCTCTCCCATTCCAAAATGGTCTTGCCTTGATCCACCTCGCCACTTGGCCAACCCAACCCACGACGGACAACCGATGCGACCAGAATCTCGCCAACCGATTATGAGGATTTTCTGGGCGACGAGACCGGATGAGATTCGATCATTTCGAGCAATGTCAAAGCCCGAATCAGGCGCTTGCGCTCTTCGAGAGACCCATCTGAGCGGGCACCCCCTCGTGCCTTCCAAATCGCTGCCAGTGCGATCAACGTCATTTCGCGCTGATCCGGGGCTACAGGTGCCGTTTGCCCCTGATCTTCATAGACGAAGTGCCGTCCTCGCAGCAACGAAGCAATAGCGGCGACCAATGACATGACCATCGCAAACAGAAAGACTACCGACAATGCATGCATAAACGGTTTAGCGATTAACATCGGGAAAAACGTATGGCCGACCACAACGGCTCGGCTGGCGGGAGGCAGCAGTGCCAGCCCTTTGCCCCCCAACAAGATTTTCATCGGGTTGTATCCGAGAAGCGCGGAGAAAAGTGCGGAAATCGGAGGGAGGTGCGAGAATTTCACCGCGATGGACGTGGGCAAGTGAACAGCCACCAAGCCCCGATAAAGGGATCCCGGCAAGCGGGTTGTGAGTACGCTAATCACGATGGTGAAAAACACCCCCATCGACAGCATTTGACCCGCATTCATGAAAGTCGCCCGCATCCCCGATGCGACTCCTCGATATCGAGCGGCCACACTGTTCATGATCGCCGCAGAATTCGGTGAAGCGAAGAGACCCATGCCTATCCCAATTAAAAAAATATAAAAGGCGAAGGTCCAATAGGGAAAGACGGCATGGAGCGTATTCAATAAGAAAAAGCCAGCGGCCGACACGACCATCCCCGCCATCCCAAACCAACGCGCGCCGAAACGGTCGGAGAGCCGCCCACTAATAGGACCAGCCAGCAAAAATCCGACCATTTGCGGCAGGGTATCAATTCCCGCTTGCAATGGCGTGTGGTTATAAGACACCCCATGAATGGGCAGCCAAATCCCCTGCAACCAAATAATGATCATGAATTGCAGTCCGCCACGCGCTACCGCCGCCAGGAGCCCGGCAATGTTGCCTGCACTGAATGCCTGACTGCGAAAAAGCTTCAAATTAAACATGGGATCGGCGGCATACTGCTCAATGATGACAAACGCAACCAACAATACCACCCCGCCAATCAGCGAGGTTTCCACAAACGGACTATGCCATCCAGTGGCATAGTGATGGTAGGGCTCGATGCTGTAAGTCAACCCCAACAGCACTCCCAACAGCCCCAAAGCGAAGGTCAGATTGCCTGCCCAGTCCATTCTGAGCGGGGGTCGCTTGTCGGACGTTTCCCGGAGCGCCAGATAAGCCCAAATGGTACCCGCCACACCAAATGGCACATTGATTAAAAAGACAGCCCGCCAACTGACAGCCGCCAAGAGCCCGCCCAACACGATCCCGATTACGGCGCCACCGATTCCGGCTACCTGATTTAAGCCCAAAGCAAATCCCCGTTGGTTGGAAGGAAAGGCATCGGTCAAGATGGCCGCTGAATTCGCAAACAAAAACGCCCCGCCAATTCCCTGCACAAAACGAAAAATGATCAACTGCCATTCACCGGCGGTACCCAATCCCCAGGTAATTGACAATAAGATGGAACCCACACTAAATACCGCAAATCCGGCATTATAGAGTTTTACACGACCGAAACTGTCGGAAACTCGGCCGAAAGCCACCAACAGAATGGTCGTCGCCACATTGAACCCCAAAAGCACCCACAGTAGCAGTCCAGTAGCCCCGGGGGCCAAGGGATTCACATGAATGCCGCGAAACACCGCAGGTAAAGCAATAATTAAGCTGGTGCCGTTGATCGCCGCCATCAGGATGCCAAGCGTAGTATTTGACAAGGCAATCCACTTGTAATCCACCCCATGATGCACAGCGCGCTTGGGTAACGTCGCCATGACTTCTTTGGCCTCCCTATCTCGTTCCTCGAACTTCTCTGTCCTTCTAAAGGTATCACTTTCTCATCGATCTGCTTCATGAAATCCCGAACATATATGCGAATGTTCCGATAAATTTTCGGCCAATCGCGCTTTACTCCCAAGGTCCCTCAATGGATACTGCCGAAGCACCCGGCTGTTCGCCTGAGCACCGTTCTCGGAACCCGGCGACCATTGATAGATCTAACGATTAAGACGAACAAAACGCGAAAAGAAACCTGTCCAATGGCACTGGCACAGAAGATATTGCCTATCTCGTTGATTCAGGACCGCTTTAACACTTAGTTGACTCGATTTCTACTTCGCGCTCCTCAGTCCCGATCACAATAAGGCCGAACGCGATCCGTCGTTC
>JAMCVM010000209.1:40483-41008 GCA_023475835.1 Bacillota bacterium
TTGCATCCTCAGATCATTCCGGTACATCTTGCCTAACCCATAAAATAATATACAATTAAGGCATATTGAGAAAAAAGAGAGGGCGAGGTTCTTGACGGCGATGAAATAGCAAGACCAGGTTCCCGTCGTGCATAATTCAGAAGATTATTCTCAAGGGTATTGGCGGCCTCCGTGGCGACGGGAATCGCGCGATCTAATTCGTTCGAGGAGGTCCACCAGGATTCCATGACCATCTATCCCGACGTAGTTTGCAATGCACGGTACGTCGCAAAAATCTCAACAGGGCCACGATCGCGGCCCTCGTCTGGGCGCACTTGCACAATCCCGTCTTAGGCATCGCCGCCATGGGACGCAGTTTAGCCATGGTGGGGAACACCACCGCGAAACATGCGATGAAACGCGTCCATCGGTTTCTGGGCAACACGGATGTGAACCTCGAGGTCGCCTCCGACGACCTGATTGCAACGGTGGTGGGCGACGCCCCGGAAATCCTCTTCACGTTGGATTGGACAGATCCGAACACGA
>JAMCVM010000056.1 GCA_023475835.1 Bacillota bacterium
AGTCGAGCGATATGAGAGACGGCCGAAGGCCATCGAATTTCTGGATGCTGTGGTGTGGTTTGAGAGCGGCTATAAGCGTCTCGAACCCTAATTCAAGCGACGTAGGAGAGGAACTTTCGTCAGCCTGGCGCTTCGGCAATGACAACATGGGAATTAAGAACGACGGGGAACGTGTAGAGGGATTTCAGATTGGCGGACCTTAAGGCGCGTGATCAGGATCGCATAGTCACCGAGAAGATCCACGACGTGTTGTCGGATCTACCGCCAAAGGAACTGATGGTGAAAGCGGGACGGCCTTAGGGGTAGTTCAGCGCGGAGAGATTGTGTTTGAAAACCAAGCGCACTCATCATATCTCTTAGATTTATTCCTGTATGAGCCTTATAGATGCGCCCGAGTCATAGCCTGCGCGAGCATGGGCCGTTCTCCTCGAGGATAGAACCGCGGGCGTTGGCGGTGATGGCAGAGACATCGTTGTTTCCCGTGACCGCTTGCGACGGTGGACGAGCAGAGATGACGCTCTCCGACCAGTGTGATAGGTCCTAGCCTCCGATTGTGGTCACAGATGTTGATCTGAGTCGCCCAGTTCCGGAAGGGACGGTCTTATTTGCCAGAGTTTTGACGATCGCAGGGATGCCCATGACATTCGGGGCAGTGACGTCGTTCGCCCCGGACATCAAACGATGTTTGCACCGCCGATCGACGCTCATGGAGAGAAAAGTTCACAGCGCCGTCCCGTCGGTGCGATGATATTCAGCATTCTTTCGTTTGTGCTGTACGGACGGCAACCTTATGGCCTGGGTCAAGATTTAGTGCTGAGACGAGGCCACTGCTTCGCTTTGGCTATCCACGTGATAGAACACCAGGTGGTTGAGCAACATGCTCCATGACATTCCTCAAGGGGGATGCGCGTGGAGGACACCGGGCCTGAATACTCGCAATCGCCGCCTAGGTTGAACCAGCCTAAGATATTGGCAGTGGGTTAGAGCCGATGTTGCCCCATCCTTATGGCTGAACGTAACACTTTTCACCATATCGCCAAAGACGGCACCACGGTAATCGCCTGTACTTTCGGTCGGAGCAGGACTGGTCTGCCAGCCTATGACTATAGGCTGGCGAGAAAGAGGCACTGTGGCGTGGAAAGGTTCCACACTGAGAGTTGCAACCGGAACCCGCCTTAAGCCCACCTTTCGGACCCGTCCCCTAAATGCAGGTAGTCTAGCGTTGTTCGAGAAGGTGTTTAGGCCCCGTGTTCGGAACCTCGGAAGCCCCAAAAAGTGTGCTCTCTGTCTGCTGTCGGATGGTGACGAACGTTTGTGTTTGACCGCAGCTGCCCTGCCCTCTATGCTGGACGTGTACCTGGAAGATTGTTCCGCGACATCAAGACGGTCTTATGTGATTGATCAAGCCTCTCAGTGCATCGAGAGGTAGGGATGAGGAGGGATTTAAATGATCCGATTGCCTCGGCAATCGAAAGATATCCTGCTGAAACATCTCGCCGGTGCCTTTCCCGATGACGCCTTGGCGGTGTTGGGCTTGGATGGAATCCACGTCGAGCGTGTCTTGCCTACCGAACTACCCATCATCGAAGTCCGCCAAGGGTTCACTGATGTGGTCTTGGAACTACACGATCACCACCTCTTGCACTTGGAGTTTCAGAGCAAGTCGGAAGCGACGTTAGATCGTTTCCTGGTCTATGACGCTTACCTCTACGTGAAGTGGCACCGACCGATTCGCACCATCGTGTTGTATACTGGTCGGTATCAGCCGCGGTCGACCACCATTGACGCCGGCACCTTGAGCTACCAGGTGGAGCGAATTTATTTGCGCAAAATGGACGGCGATGCAATACTAGAGACAGTAGAGCAGCATTTAGAAACGGGGCAGTGGGACGGACACGATCGCATCCGACTGGCATTTGCGCTACACATGCACTTTTGCCAGATCAACCGCAACCAGGCGTTTACCAAAGTCTTGACCCTGACCCAGCGGATTCCCAACGATCAAGAAAAAAACTACGTCACAGCCCTCATTTTAGGGTTGAGTGGGAGTCAACTGACGCCCAAGCAAACCGAGCAACTGAAGGAGGTTCTGCGGATGACTGAAGTCTTGCGAGAAATCGAACGCGAAGCCGAACAACGGGGTGAGCAACGAGGTGAGCAACGAGGTCGAGAAGAAGGTCGTGCAGAAGGGTTACAAGAAGGGTTACAAGAAGGCTTGCGCATGAAGGCGCTGGCCGTGGCTCAAGAGTTGTTAGCGTTAGGGCTAAGCGTGGATATGGTAGTGCAGGCTACGAAGCTTTCTCGTGAAGAAGTCGAGGCCCTGACTCGATGAGGTGATGGGCGGGTGCCGCTAGGCTAGCGTACCCGCCATCGGTTTTCTATGGCCCTGAACACGTTCGTTAGATCAACCGGGACTAGGCGTTTACCAAAGTCTTGACCCTGACCCAGAGGATTCCCAACGATCAAGAAAAAAACTACGTTACAGCCCTCATTTTAGGGTTGAGCGGGAGTCCACTGACGCCCAAGCAAACCGAGCAACTGAAGGAGGTTCTGCGGATGACTGAAGTCTTGCGAGAAATCGAACGCGAAGCCGAACAACGGGGTGAGCAACGGGGTGAGCAACGAGGTCGAGAAGAAGGTCGTGCAGAAGGGTTGCAGAAAGGGTTACAAGAGGGGTTACAAGAAGGGTTAAAGAAAGGGGTACAAGAAGGCTTGCGCATGAAGGCGCTGGCCGTGGCTCAAGAGTTGTTAGCGTTAGGGCTCAGCGTGGATATGGTGGTGCACGCTACGAAGCTTTCTCGTGAAGAAGTCGAGGCCCTGGCTCGATGAGGTGATGGGCGGGTGCCGCCATCGGCTTAGGATTTTTTCTTATGGACGGACTTCACGCCGCGATTGCACCCCGAATGGAGATTGGGTGCACGAAGTCCTTTCAGCCATTCCTCTGGCGCGTGGTTAGGGTATTCATGCCAATTTGTAGGTGGACGCCTACCAGGCTTTTGACCCGGATAACACACTGCTTCTCTGTTTGAGCGAATGCAGAGATCCTCCTTCGATAGTAATAAGCCCAGATGAGTTGGTTGGTGGCGGACATTTTTGGCGATATTCGCTGGTTGGTGTCTTGAACTCTCGGTAATCGACCACGGGCTGAGTCAGGCGTCAATGCGCATGGTGAGAACGCAGCGTGTGGACGCCGTCGACCACGTCCGCCAAGCCCACCTCAAAACCGGTCGGGCCTATGCCATCAAAGAAACGCTTAAGGCCTGGTGGGATCAGCCGCCGGAAGCCGCGGAGGCCTTTCTACGGCACTGCTACTTCTGGGTTATCCATAGCCGCCTCGATCCCATCCGTTAGGCCGCTAAAACCATCAAGGCCCACTGGGCCGGGGTCCACGATACCCCCAGTCATCGCACCAATGCCGTGTTGGAGGGCATTAACCGCTTGGTGCAAGCCGCTAAAGCCCGACCCCGCGGCTATCGGAATGTTCATCCTTTCGTTACCGTCATCTATCTGATGGCAGGCAAGCTATCCCTGCCACGTTTAACCTTAGGATCGGGCTAACTCCCACTAAATAGCGCGGAGCCGAATTTTTCATGCGGCGACGAAGCATAGGAAACTATTTAGAGACCGTGATGGATGATTGTTCTGATAAGATACCGAGACTGATGATCTGAAAGGGTCGACTCTCGGCGCATCCAGTGGGTTGACCCGTGTGTCGTTCGGGCCAAATATATCTGTTACTAGCGGCCGTCTGATCGAATCCCGGATGAGCACGATGCCGGATGCTGTAAACAAGAATCTTTCGGGGACAGTCGTGGATTGGCCCAGGTTGCAGCAGGAACCTTGCAAGAGCTTGTCGAATATTCCCCTAAAATTCCGTAAAGAAGGGTCCGATGATGATTTGCGAACGCACCGTGACGGGAGCGGACGCCATAAAGTTGGCGGCGACTGCTAACCCGTGGGGGCCCGATCTGGGCGCTGATGTGGCTTGGGTTGCCCGGGTTGAGACCTGGGTTACCGAATGGACAGACGGGGCAAGCTTCGTAGAATTTCGGATATTTGACCAACAAGGAACCCAACGCGAAACACGAAGGGTGTGGAGTTAGTCCAAGGGCTCACCTTGTCTGAGACTCGTGACTAAATAACGGAGATTTTGTTGACAGGGTGGCCGTTTAGCTGCCACACTTCAGATGGGATGGCGTTTCAGCGTACGCTTGTGGATGAGGAATTAAGGGTTGATATTGGCGAGGTTTGGCTTAACAGAAAAGCCTATGGGGGACTGGAGGCGTGTTTAGCGAAACAATGTCTGACCTTATTGCCGAATTGATTGCGATGGAATCCGCGAATCTTGCGGATATCAAGAGCCGCGAGTGTGCCGTTGAAGTTGAAGCAGCAAGAATGAGAAATGGGGGCGTCTTTTTGACGCCTTTTCCTATGAATCGTCGAGCCCTCAAATATGGACAGGGGAACCTTTAAGCGAGTGGATCTCGCTTAATGATTCCTGAGAGGCGCAAGGCGGGTCGTCGAAGCGACGCAGGGGACAAGCCATGATGGCTGAACGGATGGTAAACGAGGGAGTGAAGTTGATGAGCAAGAAGCGTTCAAAGGCTAAGGCGAAGCACAAGAAAAAGTCAGCCCGCGGGGCACGAGCGGCCCGCTTGGGAGCATCATCGAAAGGGACCACAAAGACTTGGTATAGCGTACTAGGCGTGAGTGTGCAAGCCGATCAGGAAACGATTCGCGCACGATATTTGGAGATGGTGCAGCGCTTTCCTCCTGAGACTCATCCTGATGAATTTGAAATGATACGCCAAGCCTATGAGGTATTGAGCGATGCCCGACAGCGTCACCGATACGACCGGGAGCGGTTTTATGGGACCACGGTGGCCAAACTTGAGGAAATGTTATCTCGAAATATCGATGAACGCCGACTAGACGAGGCTATCCACGCGATGAAACAATTGGTGGATATTGATCCAAAATCGTCGAACATGGTCGGCCTGGCCTTGTTGTATGCCGGCTTGGGGCAGACAGCCAATACCGATCTGTGGTTTCGACGAGCGGAAGAAGCCAGTGAAACCATGGAGGACCTAGTGGAGGTCTTGATCGAGAAGGCTCGTCTGAACCAAGGAGACGAAGCGATTATTGACGCCTTGCTCGCGATAGCCAAAGAGTATCCAAAAGTCTCGAGAACCAAGATTGCGGCGGAACTCTTGACCCATTACGCGGCCGTGGATCAGTTAGATAAAGGGATGGCCCACTTTCGAAAACTGATTTCGCGAAAGAAGTATCTCACGGTCGAAGACTTTGAAGTATATGTCGATTGGCTGGAAGCGTTAGCAGGGATAGATCAAATCGAGGCGCTGCGCCAAGTGTTTCTTGGGGAAGTCAAACCAGCGGCTGAGCGCGCCGCTCAGGGTCCCCACCATCAAGCCATCGCTCAGAGGTTGTCAGAGCGCTTAGAAAATGTTGAAGTGTTGGAACGGGCTCACTTGCAACTCCGTACCATAATTGCGGATTTGGCGCACACGGTAGAACCGGACGACCCTAAATTAACAGGGGTTTGGCGAGACTATACCGTCATGTCCATGCTGTTCAGTCAGTTCGACCGCTTGTTCAACGATGAGCGTATACCCACGTCGGTCATAGCGCACATCGTCGGACCATTGGAGGGAATCGATGCGGATCGAATGGAGATAGCCAAAATGCTCCAGGAGCGCATAAATTCCCCCATGGCTTTGTCGGAAGCCGAAGCGATTGCCCTGATTCGACAGGTTTACCCTAGAGTGTTTTCGTTATTCGAAGATGCCGGGCTCTTGCGGTCCGCTGCAAGCCCTTGACGAAGGCGTGGCGTGTGTAGAGACAGTTGCGTGATGTTAAGACCATGAGCCGTCCCTTTCTTTTCGTTCGAGGGCTAGCCAGTGGGAATTTTGTGCCATTTCCAAGGTCCTCCGGGGTGCCAACGATAGACGGTCGATGCCCCGGGGTGGACGTTTAGGCCATGCAAGAGCCACCAAGAGGCTAAGGCCAACCGCCTTGATACGGCGTGAATTGCCTGACCACTGAAAGATGCTGCTATTGATCCTGCGCTGAGGTCCCATTTGACGGGATGATGCCAGGCTTTGGGCGTCTCAATCCCTTGCTGTATAATGATTTGCCAACAGGTGGCCTGGCCACAAAAACGAAAACGATGACCCGCACGCACGATCGGGGTTCGATAACCTGGGGTTTCGGCTTATCCTAAGTCCCTGAGCCGATTCTTAAACGGGATAGACGGTTACCATTTGGGCGTTTCGTCGAGTTTAATTCCATCCTTATCGGTCAAGCTGCCTTGGTTGGCCTGAATCACGATGCAGTGTAGATCGACTGTCCCGTTGTTGCGCCAACCTCGTTTGGCCTCGGGAGCCACTCGGACGATGGTGCCGGGCCCCACGTCAAAGACGTCATCATCTACTTGAAATTGCCCGTGGCCGCTGAGAAAGAGGTACATTTCCTCGTGTTGTCGATGTTGGTGGATGAAGGGCACCGCTTGTCCCGGGGCAAAACGGTTGAGCGAGACTTCCATGCCGCTGAAACCGAGAGCCTGGCCAACAAACAACTTTCCGTCTAATTCTGCCAAAGGGCCAGTGTGTCCCACGCTGTAGTTTTGGCCAGTACGAATATCTGATACGGCTGCCATATGATCTCTCCTTTTCTGAACGGTGATTGGGTCCTGATACCTAAGTTGGCAGCAGGTGTTTTTTGACGGTCGGTCACCTCTTCCAGAATAAGCGACTTGTGGGAAATTATCTAGGTCAAGTTGCAATTCCTCTCGTTGCGCGCAGCCAAAAGGCTCTAGCCGCCACGTTGCCAAAGTCAACGGCCAGGCCACCAAAGCTAAGGCCAAGCCCTCGGGACGAGACGCTTCACCTGTGCGGAGTCGGCAAATGACAAGAGATAGGCTACAGGGAGTCGATAGGGACTAGCTGGGCCGCTTCATGTCATCGACTTCGTGGGCTTGGCCATTTTCTTCGCTGGGGGATACTGAGATCGCCGAGGGAGCATCTGTGGGTTTCTTCCACAGGTGTTCCACGGTTTGCAGCAGGATTTTTAGATCCATCCAAATGCTGGAGTGACGCGAGTAAGTAAGGTCCATCTGTAATTTTTCTTGTGGCGAGGATAGGTAGTGGCCCGAGAGCTGGGCCAGGCCAGTAATGCCTGGCTTGATTTGGTGACGGAGATTATACGGCGGAATTTCTTGGCTGAACTTCTCCACATAATGCGGCCGTTCTGGTCGCGGCCCGACCAAAGACATTTCTCCGCGAAGGACGTTCCACAGTTGAGGAATTTCATCCAGGTGGCTGGCCCGCAAGATGCGACCAACGCGAGTCACCCCGGGATCCCCCGGAACGGTGAGACCTTGACCATGCGTTTGTTCATAGTCCTTATCCAGGGTTCGGAATTTCAACATGGCAAACGCATGGTTGCCTGCGGTTATCCGGTCTTGGCGATAGATGATTGGGGGCCCATCATCGAGTAAAATCGCGAGGGCGATGAGGATATCGAACGGCAGGCTGAGGATTAAGAGCAAGCTGGCAATGACCGCATCCAGTGTGCGCTTGCCTAGGCGCCGGACCCAGGCGCTCGGAAGAGGATCGACGGCTAAAAACGGAGTTTGGCCGACTACGGTCAGTTGTGCTTGTGCCACTAGCGTGTCGTACAAACTGGGTTGCCAGAGGCAGCGGATGTTTCGGCTCAAGGCTTCGTTGAGCACTGCCAGTTTGATCGGATCGGTCAGGGAGTCGTCCAATAAGAAAAGGTCGGCTTCGAGGCCTGTCTGAAAGGCCCCAGCATCAAGAACGGTGATTCGAGGATGCGGGCCAAGGCTAGCCAAATCGTCGGGGAGGATCACATTAGGTCGGCTGGTGAGCACAATGATGCGAGTCTTTTGCCGACCGAACAATCCGAATTGCCAAAGACGCCGAGACCAGTAGAGTAACGGCCAGTCAAAGATCGCGCTTAACACGAAGACCGAGCGCGGAAAGCCGAAGCGGTCCAACAAGAAGGACGTGACCACGGTCAGTCCGCCTAAGAGGACTACGACCGGAAAGACCTTGCGGGAAAGTTGGGTCGGACTAATCCACGACACCGGGTAGAGGTCATAGGCCCCCAACAAAACCACCACCGCTATCGAAAGCCAAGGCGCTACGCTGACATAGGCCTGCCAGTTGTAAGCTGGCGGAAACCCAAGAAAGCGCACCAAAAAAGCCAGCATCACCGCCAAATTGGCCATGGCTATATCGGTCATCATGGTGCCGATACGCGACCAGGGTAGCCTTGAGCGATTAGAATTCACAACGGTTCACTCCCTTATTCATTCCACATATTCGCGGTGAGGGGAGGATTTCCCTGCCTTAGATCCCTGGAAATTGGGGGCTCAGGGAAGGTTCAGTCGATTGGTGGCGAATCTTTGGTTGCAGATGGCGATAAACCGGGTCCTTCGGAGGGAGATGCGTATACGACTGGCCCTCTGAGAGCTTAGTAAGCATCGTCTTGCGCGGAGCACCACAGCGATAATTCTGCCGCTCGACCTTGTTGGAATGTCGATACGGGAACTCTCTCAGACCTGCGATTCCGCCAAACGCGGCCTGCGAGTGAGTTCTCGGCCAGATGATGCCACGGCTTCGACGCAATTCGTCAAATATATAGGGCTGGCAAAAAGTTCGGGCGTTTTCGTCAAAGGCTCCATGCGTTATGCCCTAAGGATCTGTGGGGCGTATCGATGAAGAGTGATGAAGAGTGATGAAGAGTGATGAAGATTTTGCTGTCTCGGGAGGTTAACGATTTGCCGACGGCGTCCGAGGAGACTCAGGGCGTGATTACAGCCACGGCTTTTTTGAGCCCCGCGCCAGCAATAGACCCAACTTTTGCCGTCGGTGGAACATTTTGCCGGGGATCGATGGTGAAATGTCTTCTGTATCGTTGCGGTCTTCCAAGATGATCGCGTTTAGGCTCGGGCTTTTGGCAAAGAAAGTCTGCTTCATAGCATGCTCAGCGCGGAGGTGCTCGCGGTTTGCAGTTAACTTTCCCTTTTCACACCGCTGGCCGCATGAGCGTTGGCTGCCCACCGGAAAGTGAGGCGTCGATGGGGCCTTGAACACTGGTGGTCAATCTTTCCGATCCAGCGTGAACCCGCCAGGCACTAAATATTCTGGATACGGATCACCCCGGATTCGCGAGCGAGCAAGGCCACAGGTAATGTACGGATCGCTCATTCGAGTCGGGTGTCGGGCGGAGATTTCTTTATCCCAATCCTTCGAGCGGGAACGGGGGCGCAGTCGCCTAGGCACCAAAGCAGCAAGGAGAAGAGCGTAGATCGGAGTTCGAATTAGGGTCCAGGATGTTTTGGAGCCCTAGACGGGTAAAAATTAGCTGAATGCCGCGGATGAGGATGCGGCATTCAGCTGTTAGAAAGTCTCTGCGTTAGTCGCGGCATATTGAGATCGTTCAAGGAGATCGCGACCTGGTCATGGATGCCTTCTGACCGAAGCTGCAGCGCGTTTGGACAGCGGGTGGACCCTCTTGGGGGTCTGGACTAGAAGTTAGTCCACATCTAACAGAAATCGGGCGGCCGTGGTCAACTGCGTCCGGGTGTCTTCCCGAAGGTACTGACGTTGATCCGTCTGTTGGGGGAACCGTCGGTCGACATAGGCACAATGCAAGGCTCGACGGTGGTTTTGGCTAAAATTGCGAGTGCCCCCGTGCCAGGCGTGGGCATTATATATCATGACGGTTCCGGGCTTGCCCAGGGCCAAACGCTGGGTGGGATGAGGCGCATCAATATCCTCTAAATGGTCGCTTGGCGTACCTGGTAGACGCTGTGAACCAGGAACAATTCGGGTCGACCCGGTGGTCGGGGAAAACTCATCGAGCATCCATAAAGAGTTCACGATGCGACAGGGTTCGTTTTCGGTGCGAGGGCCCCAATCCGCATGTAAAGCTTGTTCGCCCTGTCCTGGCAGGGCATCGCGGGCATTTAACGAAAAAAGCTTAAAGGGCTGGCCAATGAGAAACCATGCAGCCGCAAGCACGCGCGGATTTAGCCAAACCGGGGTGAACACCATCCCTTTATTCACCAGATCCGCCAAACGGCGAGTGCCCGGTTGTTGATGGACCTCGAGCCCAGCGCGCTCTCCTTCCTCTTCCCACAGGGCTTCCATGCGAGCGATTAAACGTTCCACCGTAGATTGGTCGAATAGGTTGGGGATGACTAAGAACCCTTCAGTCGCCAGTTGCTGCTTTTCTTCGTCGCTAATTAGGTTGGGCGTGACCCCTAATGCTTGTAAGGCGCTCAGCATGTCCATCGCTTTCCTCCTTACTAATTCTGTTGGCATCCGCTATAACGTGCTTAAGCATATTTACACAGACCCATGCAGAAATCTCCTAGATCTGCACATTCCTGAACACGTCTGGAATTGTTCGCTCTTTCGGAGGCCGCAGTTTTGCTCCTAGCCGTCTCCGGCATCC
>JAMCVM010000125.1 GCA_023475835.1 Bacillota bacterium
CAAGGTATCGGTGCAAGAATTGCCGTACGAAGCGGCTGGGGCGGTGTATTTCAGCCGTTGGGGTGTCGAGGTCCATTTTGATGTTCTCAAAAATCGGTTTGAGATCTCGAATTTTGCGGGCATTTTGCCAGCGGCGATTTATCAGGAGCATCAGGCTACCGTCCTTCTAGGCAATTTGTGTGCCTTGGCCGAGACCGAAGCCCAGGCCTTGTGGGACGCCCAGCAAGCGGAGCATCCCGACGACTATAAGTACGCACGGTATAAAATCAACACGAGTGTGGCGGTGGGACAGTGGAAAGATGCGTGGGTCACGATCCTGCTCGCCGAGGATGCCGACGTTCGCAATCGGGCGTTTTGGGACTTTATTCATGAGATTCGGAAACACGTGACGCCGATTCGGCCGAATCGTCAGTTTCCGCGCCGACCCGCACCGCGGGCCAACCGCTATTCCCATAAACGTCGCCGTTCCCTTTAGAGCGATCTCCTAAAGGGAACAGCCCCCAGCCCCTATACGGCGCAATATTCTGACGAATAATGCCTTTCGTCGGCTGAATACCCCACGCCCTAGCGATGCTCGGCCAGCCCCTCTCGTTCTCGAAGCCTCCGCAGGAATCCACCCATGCTACGCCTTTCGACCGCGTCGGGCTCAAAACGGCGCGTAGGCAATCCCGAAAACGCCGGCACTTTTCTCAACACGCCGAATGAGAAACTCTATTCGGTGTATTCAGATATCGCTAAGTTGACACCATTGGGACCAAGGCTGGGTATCAGTCGATGCGCAAGAGCCCGAAGTTGGCCGTTGTCCAGCTGTCAGCGGAATGATGATCGCATGACCCGGCGCAACTGGGTGGGAACCCGCGCTTGGTAGCACGGTGTTCGTTCCGCAAGAGGTTCTGGGATTCTCAGGCTTCGAGCATCACAGGCACCAGAGTCGCGTTGCAGCGCGGCATACCCCTCTTCTCGCGGACATACCATGAAGGGAAGTCCAAGCGGGGTGAGGTGGCGGAAATGGACGAGGAACGAGAACCGAAGCGCGGAGCGATTATCGTCACCGGATTTACGATGTTGCTCTTGACGCTGGCCTTAATTGTCTTTTCCGAACAGGGCTATCATGCGACCGTGGCCGCCATGCGCCTCTTTTTTGATGTGGTGTTTCCGTCGCTGCTGCCGTTTTTTATTTTCTCGGATGTGCTGCTGTCGACGGGTATGGTGCATTATCTCGGAGTGCTGTTTGAACCGTTGATGCGCCCGTTGTTCAACGTCCCCGGGATTGGCTCGTTTGTGTTCTCGATGGGCCTCGCGGCCGGCTATCCCATGGATGCGGTATTGACCGCCAAGTTTCGCAAACAGGGGCTTTGCACCAAGACGGAAGGCGAGCGTCTCTTGGCCTTCACGAATTCGGCAGATCCATTGTTCATGTTCGGTGCGGTGGCCATTGGCATGTTTGGACAGCCCGCTCTGGGTGCGGTGATTGCTACGGCGCATTATACTGGAGCGCTGATGGTTGGCTTGACTTACCGTTTTTACGGCAGGCGTCGAGATCCCAGAGTAAAAGAACAAGGGGTGGTTCTTCATGGGATTTTTGACCGAGCTACCGACGCTATGATTCGGGCTCGAACAGAGGATGGTCGACCGATGGGTCGGGTTCTAAATGAAGCCATCACGGAGTCCGTAGGGACCCTCTTTATGATTATGAGCTTTATAGTGCTCTTCGCCGTTTTGCTTCGAGTCCTGACCCAAACGGGGCTACTCGTTGGATTGGAGGTGCCTATTGAAGGGCTCTTTCACCTCCTCGGGCTTTCCCGGAGTTTAGTTCCAGCAACAGTTCAGGGAATTTTTGAGATCGACTTGGGTGCGGCAGCGGTCGCCAAAACGCATGCACCGCTAATGGATCAAGTCGTCTTGGTCTCCGCGGTTATCGCCTGGTCGGGCCTGGCCGTGCATGGTCAGGTAGCTTCGGTACTGGCCGACACCGATATCTCGATGAAGCCATATTTTGTGGCAAGATTCCTGCATGCGATTTATGCGGGAGTTCTGACCGTCCTCTTATTCCATCCGGTCGAATCGGTTTTAGGAGGGGTTAGCCTGCCGGTATTTGCGGACAAAGACTTCATTTTGGCCAGCGCACGAACGCCTACGATGCTCGACGCTATCCATCTTAGTCTAATCCTGGTGGGAGGCTCGCTGATTGCACTCCTGTTGGGCGCGACGATGGTCGGCGCCCTAAAAATGGTTCAAGTACGCTTTCAGGCGGCGAGACGCTAACAGTGACCAATTAAGGGCTTCGATCATAGGTTATGGCAACCTATGAAGGGAGCCTGGTTGGAATGGATATTGTCCCAGTCGGCAAGTTCTTTTCACTCATTGCACTGGTGGTGGCCATGTGGTCGTTCAGGTCAGCACGCTATCGATCCATTGCTTTGCCCTGGCGACTTTTGGCGGCCATCGGAGAAGGAGTCTATTTCTGGACGCCATGGTCAACAGGCGGTGGGGTCCTCTTTGTGATAGGGGCTGCGCTGACCGTGTACAATATCTTTCGTGGGTCCAGTTGGCAAGTTGGGATCCCCCAAGTGCGCAAAGATGCGATAGAATTGATAGAATTGATAGCCTGGCTTTGGATGTTGGATGCCTTGCGCTAGGCACGGAGGGACAGCATTGCAATTTGCGGTAATCACATCCGGTGGCGATGCACCGGGAATGAACGCGTGTGTTCGTGCGATCGTACGTCAGTCGATTTATCTGCATCATGAGGTATGGGGAGTCTTGCGCGGATATCATGGCTTGTTGGAAGGACATCGTCGGCGGCTTGGATTAGGGTCCGTGGCCGATGTGATTAAAACCGGAGGCACCTTTTTGCGCACTGGGCGATGTCTTCCCTTTCTCAATGAAGAGGGACAAGAGATGGGGCGTGATCGGTTGCGCGAATGGGGCATTGATGGCCTTTTGGTGGTAGGTGGCGATGGTTCACTCAGAGGGGCCTTAGCGTTGCACGGCCTCGGTATCCCTGTGATCGGGATACCTGCTAGTATTGATAATGATATCTATGGGACGGATTATGCGATTGGATTTGATACCGCTATCAATAACGTGACGCAGTCGATGGACAAGATCCGGGATACTGCCAGTAGCCACGAACGAGTCTTCGTCATTGAAGTGATGGGGCGAGAAAGTGGAGCCATCGCCATTGCTTCCGGAGTCGCAGGTGGTGCAGAGACCATTCTAATTCCTGAAGTTCCGGTGAATTACCGGGCAATGATCACGAGGATTAAACGCTCACGAGCCCGAGGCAAGCGCCACAGCTTGATCGTGGTGGCTGAGGGGGCGGCAGCGGGCGAAGACGTCACTCGACTGATCGAAGCTGAAACCGGATACGAAGTGCGGCTCATTATTCTTGGCCATACTCAGCGAGGCGGGCCTCCCACAGCGATGGATCGCATCCTGGCTTCTCAATTGGGAACCTACGGGGTGCAATTGTTGGCTGAAGGAAAATCTGGGGTGATGGTCGGTTGGCGACATGGAACGCTGGTGACCACCCCGATTGACGTGGTGGTCAACACGCGTAAGGATCCAGATTTAGAGTTGGCGCAATTGGCTTCTATCTTGTCCATTTAAATCGTGGCGATCTGGGAAGAATAGGGAGAGTATCGCGGCTTCAACCGCTATGGCAGGATAGCGGTGTTCGTTAATGGGTAGTGGTGCCAACGGCTATTGCGGGCTTGGCCGTCGATACAGATAAGGCACCAGCCACGAGAGAGCCCCTCAGCGTAGCGGGCGGCGGTTATCGAATCCACTCCTAGACGGCGTAGATGGCGGGGTATGTCCAAAAACGGATAGGGGGATACCAGTCGGACCAAAGGGCCGAGCAAGATCACCCAATCGACGTTAGGCGGTTCGTTTTTCGGTACGAAAACCGAAACTCGGGCTTCTTGGGCACACTCTCGAACACAGGACAAGAGAGCATTTTGATCCCGAAACATTCCCCAGATTTGGGGCATCGAATACCACCTCCAAAGAATAGTGTGTCACTCTAGGCAACACTCCATGAGAGGAAGTGACTGGAAAACGCAGGGAAAGATGGGGAGAAGCCCGGCGGCTAAAGCAGTCTTGGTCTTGGTGACAATCGCCTGGGGGTCCACCTTTTTGGTCATCAAGAGTCAAGTGGCTAGCGTGGCCGTGGGCTGGTTTTTGGCGCTCCGCTTTAGCGTTGCGGCTGTGCCCCTGATACCCTGGGCGGTTCGCGAACGAGCTGTCATTCCCTGGAAAACGGCAATTTGGGCCGGTGTTTGGCTGTTTTTAGCTTACTATTTGCAAACCGAAGGCTTGGTCTTCACCGGGCCCGATCGGGCCGCTTTTATTACTGGATTAAATGTACTAGCCATCCCCCTACTGAACTTTATCTTATATCGACGGCCGTTGTCACCACGGATGGCGGTGAGCGCGGTGCTTATGCTGGTCGGCCTGGCCCTCTTTTTGGGACCCAAAGGGGGCATCAATTTAGGCGATGCGCTTGTCTTTGGCACGGCCATACTTTTGGCTGGGCAAGTGCTGGTCACGGCATCCATGCCCCGAGGTGCTTCATGGATCGGATTTACTTTTGTCGAACTTGCCGTAACCGCGTTGTTGTCTTGGGCGACCGCGCTGTTTCAACCAGAACCCGTGTTCAGCCCAGGGTTGATCGAGGCGGTGCTCTATATTGGTTTCGTTGCCACCACCTTGGCCATCTTGGGCCAGACTTGGGGACAGACCAAGGTGCCGCCCTTTCAAGCAGGGCTTATTTTTGTCTTCGAACCCATCTTTGCGGCCATATTTGGCGTGACTTTAGGCGACCGACAAATTACCTGGGTGGAGGGTACGGGCGGGTTGATTATGATCGCGGCAGTGATAGGCTATGAATGGTTGGGCCGGCAAATTGCGTCGGGTCCAACTTGACCCTGCAGGGAACCTACAGGGTCTGTACGGTGGGGGTGCCGTCTTGTCGGACCTTGCTAATGGTTGCCAGTCGGTGGTCTCAGTCTCCTCGAAGGACGGCATGAGAGTAACCATCGAATCATCCGAGCGCTTAAAAACACGGCACCTTTTAGCCGCAATAAGGTCGTTGGCAACGGGCTAGGCACTCGGGAGACGAGTGAGGGTGGGCAGTAGAGCAAACGATGGACGGGGCCTTTCGCCGCCACCGTGGGGGGGATTTGCCTAAGGTTTAGTAAAGAAGGGTGCGGCGAGATGGGGGAAATGGATTTATGGTGACCCAAGCAGCGCTCTTATCAATTTTGGGCCCGATGGGTTCAGATGGGCCAGGAGCCGACGGCAAAATCAGCCCCTGGTTGGGTATTCAGAGATGATGGGAAAAGCCCTCGGAGTGCCGGAGTGCGTGCATTGGCAACACTCCAAGCACAGTACCCTCGGGAGATACGACCGCTAAGACGGGAGTGTCTGGCGGGAGTTGGCTAAGGTGGCGCATCCAGCCATCGGGTAAGTTGGCGATGGGGTAGGTCAGGGTGCCCCCGGTATCGGACCGCAGGTGGAGTTGATTTTTTTGGATAGTGGTGACTACGGCCTTCAAGACATGGGGGCTGCCGGCGATGATGCTCACCCGAATTTGGGAGCCCAGGCGAGTCCCGAACACATCGACCTTGGCGCCCGAGGTCAATTGCGCACCGCCTAAAAGGATCGGCTGGTCCAATGCTAGAGCTACGGTGGCATGAGCGCTCTGAAGAGTCCAAGATGAGCCTGTTTGATTCAATGTGCCGCGAGCTTCGGGCAATAGCATAATGGTAGGATGGGATGACCTCGTGCCCATCACAAATACGTGCTGACCAGAAGCGAATGGGAGTTGAGTCACTGGGTAGAATCCGGCTCTCAGATAGGCCCCAGCCAGAGCCACCTCCATCTTGGGAATGGGAGAGCCCGTTGGATACGCTATCGTGATCTGGCGAGGACTTACGCTTTGAATCGTTCCGACATGCGGATGGTGGGTCGGCAGCCGAGTGGAGTGGGGAGGACCCACGACCGCCTGGGCCCGCGCCAGTAAAGGCGGCGCAAGACTGAGTGTCAGTGAAAGCGCAAGCAACGTGACAGATTTGTGCCATCGAATCATCAAATCACTCCCTGATAGTTAGCGGTGCTGGGTGAGCCCGACGAATTGCCGCCGCTGTACTGAAGGGTCTGGGCGGGAATCGTATCACGCCCTTTCTGAGGCATCCTCCTGGCGAAGAACGTCCGCAATGGCAGGGTTCCAAGGGGGTCAAAAGCGAACGGGGCGCCTCGGGCACCGGCGCGGTCCCACCTAAAGAGTCCGGCGGTGGGGTTGAACCGGGTTCGAGCGTCGTAAAGATGGGTGGAACGCTGGTTCCTGGCGGTGGGCTCACCTGCCAAGAACTAGAATGTGCCAGTTGGCCAAAATTATACAAAGCGCGGCTTGCGGCGCTCACTCTCTCACAAAATGTGGGACAGGCGCTTGAGGACGGCACCTATGGCGTGGATGACGGCAGCCCACCAACGAGCCCATGCAGATTGGGGATGGCGATGGACCATAGCGGTGGTGTTCGGCAGCCCGGCCGCCGCGATTGGCAGAGGAACTTTAGGGGCAGGCGTGATGCTCATGGATTGTGTGGTAAATTGATAAGACGATGAGACGTTGAGGATAGCTCGGCGGTCTCGCGATGCATAGTGGACGTCCACGTCGGGCACGACTCCTCCGTATAAGGGCACGTGCCAGTTGTCTTGCAAGCGGGCAAAGTAACCGAAATGACCCCAGGTGGGATCAGCCACCACCCAGCCAACATCAGGGATGTAAAATTCGTCCCACTCGTGAAACCCAGCCTTGCCGCCTCCGTTGTTGGTGGCATAGCCGCTGATTAGGCGGGCGGGGATATGGTCGGTGCGAAGAAGTGCCGCATAGAGTTCGGCGAAATTGCTGCAGATCCCTGAGCCAGTCTTCAGGGTTGCGAGTGCGCTACCTGAAGAGGTTCCCTGGGGATTATAGCGGATATGGTTCACTTCCCATACAAACAGAGCTTTGGCCCTCGCTACGGGACTGGTCAATCCCCGGGTGACCTTTTGCACTATGGCCGTGATCGCGGGAGCGTCCGTGCTCACTCCTTGACGGTATTCAAAATGCGGGTTGGTATACAGGCGAAATAGGGCAGAGTGGGTATTGTAGGGCTTGACATGTGCAGGGAGGCGGTAGGCAATGGCATGGGAGATGACGCTCCACTTAAGGTGGAGGGTTTGGGTTTGACCTCCTGCAAGCCGCTGCACTCTGTAGATGCCCACGGTGTTGCCGTTTTGGTCATGGACGATGCGGGCAGGTCGTTGACTATAGCCAGTGAGCGTAACCTGGCTGTATAGAGTGCTAGGGGGCAATAGGACAACACGGGCCACGATGTTTTCTGCGACGGTTTGACTGCGGTTATGAATTTTGATTGTTTCGCGAAATTGGTAATGCGCTGGTTCACTGATATACTCGCTGGTGACGGATGCGGCTTGGACTATGGCCCCCATGGAGGGCGCGGTTAGTGGGAGGGTTGCAAACGCTAAGACGAGGAACCGTCGCATGGAAGGTTCTACCTCCTCACTAAGGACAACGGGCAGCCGTTAAAGCCACCCGTTGTGTTGCCGAGTTTTGACGATCTAGCGAATTTTTTCGACTTCGCTCCGAATATCCTCTAGCTTAACATATCGGTCGCATGCGTTTTCAAGTTCCGAGGAGATCATCCCGCGCGTGCCTACGCCAACAATCTCTTTGCCTTTCGAACGCAATAACTCCACGGCTCGTTCAAAGTCACCATCGCCACTCATGAGAATCGCAATGTCATAACGATCAGCGGTGTTGAACATGTCAATCACAATCTCAATATCAAGATTCGCGCGTCGGATCACCGCGTTGGAATTTTGGTCCAGCGTTTCTTTGATCGACTTTTCCCGAATGGTGAATCCGAGATGCCGGAGGGCAGTGAGAAAGTCTCTCTGACTGTTGTCGGGAGGCACTTGCACTCCAGTATAGTAAAACGCGTTGTACATCTCTCGCCCCCGAGTAAAGTACTCAATTACTCGGGCAAAGTCCAGGTGCCACGCTAGTAGTCGCTGGGCATAAAACATATTGGCTCCGTCGACAAAAATGGCAACCCGTTCATTTTGGTATCTCACGTTAAACCTCCTAAATTTACAACATGGCATTTATTGGCACGCCTATGTGCATCATTCTCATGGTACACAAAACTATACGTTGGTACCAGAGATTTAGGCTCCAATTTGGTTTACCCGAGATCGGATTCCTATATTCCTCTTCGCACGCAGGCAGGGATTTTAGGAGGGTATGCCGTAATCTTTTTGTCGGACTATACCAGAGGGGGTGGAGCAGACGGCTATCCGACCACAGAAAGGCTTGCCACTTTATTTGCAACTCAAGCAGATGATTCAGGCGCAGATTGCCTCGGGAGTCATGCATCCTGGAGACCGAGTTCCGTCCGAGCGAGAACTGTCCGATCGCTTCGGAATGAGTCGTATGACGGCCAGACAAGCTTTGCTAGAGTTGGTCCGCGAAGGCTTTTTGTATCGAGAACAAGGACGTGGGACCTTCGTTGCGCACCGTAAAGTGAACCAGGGACTTTTAGGGGTCACATCGTTTACCGATGACATGCGTCTAAGAGGGGTGGTGCCTGAGTCGGTCGCTCTCGACCAGGTGTTGGAATTGGCTGATGCTGAGGCCCGAGAGCAATTGCAACTCGATATTGGGGCGATGGTCGTGCGTTTAAAGCGATTGCGTTTGGGTGATGGGCGGCCCATGGCCTTGGAAGAGGCGATCTTGCCAGCCCATTTTGTCGAAGGGTTGGAAGATCACCCGCTAGACAAGGATTTTTCTCTGTACGCGTATCTCCGGGAGCGTGGAATCTTATTTCAACGAGCCCATCAAACCTTGGAAGCGGTATTGGCGGAAGAGGATCAGTCACGATTTCTGGGAGTGCTGGCGGGAGCGCCGCTTCTCTTGTTAGAGCGGCTATCCTTCCGTCAAGATGGACAGCCGATGGAATTTGTGCGAGCGTACTATCGCGCCGACCGGTTTAAGTTTTTTGTGGACTTAAATCAAGGATAATGGGTCTAGTCGAGCAGCACGGTCGTCTGAATCCAACGGGACGAGGGTCACCGGCCAGCGGCTGGCGTTGCAAAAGACGACCGCGGGGCGCACACAAGTTGCCTCGCGGCCATGGATGGAGGGCACCACATGAAGGTATACATCACCGACGACCTTTTATCGGCGGGCGAGCTTTCTGCCCAGTGGATTATCGAGGCTCACCAGGCGGGCGCCAGAAGGTTTGGATTGGCCACTGGCCAGACGATGATCCCAGTCTATCGTGCATTGGTCGACCGCATTCGAGCGGAACCGTCACGCCTAGATGTCACAGCGTGGGAGACGTTCAATCTCGACGAATATGTTGGTATTTCGCCGGATCACCCTGGAAGTTTTCGCCATTTCATGGAAGAACATCTGTTTTCTCACATAAACCTCGAGAGATCGCGTACGCATGTACTGAATGGACAGGCACCCGATCTGGAAGCCGAATGCTGGCGTTATGAAAACGAGATCGAGCGCGCTCGACTCGAGTTTCAACTGTTAGGCATCGGAATGAACGGACACATCGGGTTTAACGAACCCGGCACTCCTTGGAACAGTCGCACCCACAAGGTGCACTTGAGCGAAGAGACATTGGAGCAGAACCGACCCAGTTTTCCGGGAGAAATGCCTCGCGCCGCGCTGACTATGGGGATTGCTTCAATTCTGCGGGCTGAGACGATTGTCGTGGTGGCCATCGGAGCAAGTAAAGCCAACGCCGTATTGCAAGCGATCACTGGGCGGCCTGACGTTCTCTGTCCCGCTTCGGCGTTGCAACAGCATCGGAGCGTGCGGTATGTTCTCGACCGTGCTGCGGCCAAAGGCCTATTGGCTAGTGCAGAGAGTCTTCGGCAACATGAGATTATTAGCGAATTTTAGGTGCGAGAGGGCGTCGTCGGAGGAGGGTTAACCGATGTCGAGCGTTCTAGAAGACTAGTCATCATAACCGACGAGGCCCGATCACTTAAGCTCGCCGGGATAGGTTTTCGTAGGCGGGAACGGAAATCATTCAAAACCAGGATAGGACCTTTCGGCGTGAGCAAAGCCTGAACTTTCCGCCGCGGGACCTCTGAAGGTGGATGATGGCGAAAGCCCCCGGTCTTGGGAATGGTCGGATTGCCCACGACCGGGGAGTTTGGGTATCGGAAGGTCAAGGAATCTCGCTAAAAGAACCGATGCGGGAGTGCAGCCTGTAACCTCAGAAATCCAGTCGGAGTTAGTCCGACCGTGGCCACTTCCCATTCGGCCACGTAGCCGATCGCGCATCAGGAGGAGGTGACTCGCCTGGTGAAAGCCGCGAAGGGCAGGGCTATCCG
>JAMCVM010000019.1 GCA_023475835.1 Bacillota bacterium
ATATCTGTCGTCGTTCAGCAAAGTCAAGGCAACCCTTCGGGCGGCTCCGCCGACCTTGACTTTGCTGAACGACGCCCACCACGATTTTTGTCCCCCAGAGGATTGACAGGTGCTAACATACGAGGAGCTTGTCCGTTTATTCGACCGGCAGCAGCACCGAGTACAATATGTATGGCATGTCTTCGATTTCCTGGCATACATGTTGTACCGTTGATGGTTGGGATTTGAATTTATGGACCGGCTCCTAGGCGGCCGACACTGGCCGCGAATAGACGACGGGTGGAGGGTAGCCCAAGGCGATCTTCTTACAGCCCGTTTGTCACAAGGATCTCCGATGTGGATCCTTCACCCCAGCAGCTCGTGCTGGTTACCCCCAGCACCCGCCTGGATTGTCCGTTCGCTCGGCCAGACGGGTCATTCTCGGCGCTTGCCGTGATCCATGCGTCACTGCTGGGCTCGGCCTTCGCCTTCAACGAAATGGCACAGCTCGAGGTCCGCCCCTCTCCGTCAAGGGTCGACCGAGGTCCGCTGGGAGAGAGGATAAATTGTCTCTCCGTTCAAAACAATCTCGACCAGCACTTCGGCGGTCCGCGCCAGCATCGCCGAAACACTACAATACTTCTCTTGACTGAGTTTCACTGCCCGAATGATCTGGTCGCTAGACGCTCTATCGCCTTCCAAGCGATACCTCAGCATCAGTCGCTCGTAGACCTTCGGGTGCGTTAAGACTCGATCGGCGTCGATCTCAATCTCAAACGCGGTGTAGGTTACCCGCATCTTTCTTAATATCGAGACCACATCCATCCCCGTACATCCGCCAAGGCTCAACAACACCAATTCCATAGGGCGCACTCCGCGATTTTCTCCCCCAACCTCCTCGGAAGCGTCCATGATGATTCGATGGCCCGATTCGCTTAGTCCTTCAAAAGCCATAGGACCCTTAAACGTCACCGTATTCAACTCGATCTACCCCCCTTTCTATGACTCCTGTTGTCGGCTCTCGATATCATTTTACTTAAGATTCGGGCAGCATCCGCCGCGGCCGAGGGATTCCTCGGCGGCTCAAACCTGGTCGCCTGACTCTCAGGCTTTTCGGGCGTAGCCCTTATGCGGTGCCTCTCGAGCCTCCCGCCGCGTGCACTTTGGCGGCAACACTCGACAAAGTGGCCCCCTCCACCCCGATCAAGCCCGCTGTATTCCTAACCATGGGTCGGCCTTACGGTCTTTTTTGTCCCTAACTCGTTGGCGGCATCCTCGCGCTCACTATTGAATCCAGGCCCCATCCTTCGACTTAGATCCCATGGGAATGACCAGGGGGCGGATGAGGCTCTGGCCTATCTCCACCTCATGTTTGCACTGGTTGGAAGCCTGGCAGCCGTGCTCACGCCCTGGGTAACCAACAATTGAGCATCAGTTAGAGTTCCGGCAGGGAGAAATACAGCCAAAGCTGTGAAATCAGCCGTTAGTCGTGCTCGCATAAGAGATTTCGTGTGTTTGGTAGCCATCGGACTGAACTGATGTGGCTTGACCGATTGTCGAATTTCGGATAACGGTCTTCTTATTCCGACGATTTAGGCCAGAGTGGCTGATAATACATTTGGGAGCAGAGGTCCGCCAAGGGCTGTCGGAACGCGGTATGCGTGGAAGGCAGTCCTTAGCCGGGGAGGGCGACTACCACCGCATCGAAATTGCTCGGTGTAAAACATTCGTCGAATTAGTTCGCATCCTGACGACGTACGGATAAGATCAGGCTTAACCCCAGCACCAATACAAAGAGCCCAGCCATCAACATCCAGGTGTTCCAGTCAGATTTGCGGGACGATGACTCAAGCCAAGACACCCCGGAAGGAGGGCCGAATCGAGGATGAGGACTATTTGCGTTGTCTTGTCGACTTGTTCTACCTGCACCATGAATACTTCCCTCCTCTAGCTTAATATAGCGCACCGATTTGTTTATGAGCCATGTAAGCTCAGCCCCAACACTCGCCGTACGATCATCGCGCGCTTTAACACTTTCTCTTTTGTGTAAGGTTTGGTCTCCAGCCACGTCGCAGTCGCTACACGCCCGTCAAAATTTAAGACGCCGATGACAATGGAGACAGGTTCAATGAGAATATCGGGATACTGACTCTCGCCGTGTAATAACTTTTTTAACGATTTCGAAATCGGTCCAAAAGGCTGCTGGTTGTTCCGGGTCGGCCTTCGCCAGGGAGGCCGGGTGCCGGTGAATCTCAAGCGATAGAGGAGACCCAGGACCCCTGCTTCCGAATCCGTGATTTCAAACGTCTTCTGAATATAATCCCGAAGGAGCGGTGCTAGCGCATTCATTTTCATGAGAAATCCCACGGCCTCGGGAGTTTTCACCGTCACACCCTCCGCCACTTGCTACTTTGCTCCGCGGTCAGACGATGGGGCGCCGGGGGGTAGCGCCGATCCAAGGCTTTCAATCCCGGGGGCCGATAGGTCCGCACATACTGCCAGACGATCGTCACCGATCGGCGCATGATCTGACAGATTTCGGCCTAGGAGTATCTTTGCAACATCATGGACACCGCTTGATACCGTTCCAAGCGGCGTCGATCCCGGATAGGTTTCATGAGTTCCCACACAATCGCCAATATTGTAGTGTCCGATAGAGGGGGGCTTGCGGCGGCTGTTCGCCTTCGCCGATGATAGATCGCTGGAATTTATCACCATGGAAAATGCTCTCTATGAGCCAACCGATGAGCGGATGATACTCGACCGGGAGAATTCTGTCCAGGAATAATTTACCTTTGACACTCCCCACGGCTAAAGCCGGGGGATTCTTACGAGGAACTCACTCACGTGAGCTTTACTCGTAAAAGGGTGGGCCAAACACCCCCTATCCAGTCGCCCGAAGGTCTCTGGTTACTTGCCGTGATGGTTAGACTTCGCTAACCACCTTGGTTCGCCGAATCCTGTTAACGTCTGGTCTTGACGACGCGATACATTGTACGTTTCCCACGATTGCGGGAGACAACCGCCAATGTATCCATTTGTCAAAGGGCGACCACATTCTGAGTATAGCACCCAAGGTATAGCTCGGAGACGACAACCCTTCGCCTAACGGCGAGCGCCTTATATCCCCATAGCTAAAGCTAGGGGTTTTACGGCGCATTTGATAACAGGACTGGGTAGATTTAAGCTCTTTACGACCGGACAGATAGCCTGTATTCGCGTTATTGCAAATGGTCGGCGATATAATCCGCCTTACGCCTTGATACCCGAAACCACCCAGTGGAAAACCCAACGACAGCGTTCAGTCATTATGCAAATTAATTTTGGTGAGTCCTACCTGAATGACAAAAACCGCCACCATTCTCCACCAAAAGCTCAGTTCTGCCCCGTGACTCATCGGGCCACCGTGTTTTCAACGTTTCAACAGGGTATCAGCCCGTATGGATGCCAAACGATCCACCTCATCGGACTAGCCCCCCGCAAGCTTCAAAATCGGCATCCAGGCGCTGTCTCCTCGCGCTTTGCGGTTAAGTACCAGAGCGCCAGCGCTGATTTGGATTCCTTCGCCGCCGCTTGAAAAACTCCAGTTCCCTATTTTGGGGATTGGACATTACTCTGATCGACTCCGGTCCTACCCTATAGGGGACAGGTGCGAAACCCGTCAAACGGACTTTCGAACATTGCAATCGTCCGGGTTTCAGGGTTCTTGATCCGTTCATTTAGGACTTCTGCACCCACTCTCTAGAACCGTCCTCTCGACAGCCCCCACCTCACCTGGCAATCTGTTCTTAGGAGAGCGTTTTTCAATCCGAGCCCCTCGTCCCGGGATATTGGGCAATCTAGGAGCGGATTGGAACCCCCGACTATTTTCCATCGCTTCACTTCGGTGATAAAATACATGGTCTAGGGTGAAATATTGAGAACCGATACGGAAAGGCAGCGATTATATGGCATTAGACACGTATTCTCAGCTTCGCGACTCAGCGAAACAACTTTATGCTGCGTTATTGGAGCATGCCTCCCAGGATCTGGTCCTGCAGGCAGGGCGTCTTTTAGGTATTGTTCAACGGGGGACGTTGGCACTAGAAAGTGAACAAGACGGCACTTTTTTAATGGACGCCTTGGTGCATGAACCGATAGATGGGGTGGCCTCTCTGGTGACTCAGGCCCTGCGCGACCACTGGAGCACAGGCGTTCTGAACCAAGTGCAATTGCTATCCTCCATGGAGAACGCATACACGTCGCTATTCACCGTGGAGACTACCCGCCCGGACCTAGCCAAGTTAACCCTGCGCGATCAATTCGATTCGGCTCATCCTGAACTCGTTCTCACGGATTTCTATTTGAGCCAGTCGGTGTCGCCTGGGACGCTGTTGTTTACCCGAATTCTGACCTTCGACGATATCGCGATGACGAGCGGCATCGGCATGCCGTTCGCGGCCGACTTAGATCGCTATCTCCGCCGTCGGCTGAAACCTATGGAGCACAAAATTCATAGCACCATCCCCTCCGTTCAACGCTATGCGGCTTTCTTTCGCCTGTATCGCACCGACGGGGTGCCTATGGCCTTTGGCGATCCCCCGGCGATTTAAAGTGGTGCTCCGCTGGATAGATGCTCGGTGGCGGGCATTTTCGACCCAGCGATTCCGGTCAAGTCCCAAGTTAGTTGACCATCGCAGTCTCACTTCGCGTGACCGTTTCGAAGGCGACTAGCTTTTAGCACGGGCCAAATGGATGGGCAGCGGTTTCCTGGGCATCCATTTGGCCTGTTTCATCCTGGAAGGCTGTAACCCAGGCGCCATGAAAACTCCATTTGGTGCCCACCAACAGTTTGGCCTTGACGGAGAGTCTACCGAAAGCGTGAAAGCGCGCTGCGACCGACCCGAGAGGCCGATTTCCCCGCCCGAACACTGGTCCAAGAATATGAGACGAGCGGTGGGTTTCGTGGCCAAATAGCGTGAGACTCGGTGCGATTCCATGAGCCCAGGGAATCGCGTCAAAAAAACGACCGGACCGTTCCGTTCCGTGAATTGCCGCTGTCTGATCCCAATGCTGAAACCACCGCCCCGAGACCGTTCGATCCCTGCCGGCCGTACCCTAGAGCAAGGGCCGCCTTAACTCTTTTCACCCTGATTGAGCCGAACGGCGATGCTACTGGTGCCGTCTTTTCCGGGAGGAAAAGCCAAGGCTTTCGATTGGCGCTGTGGTGCCGCAGCCGTGCCAATCGATTTTAAACCAACCGTCAGGATTGACCGCCGATAGCCGGAAACACGTACCGTTTGTCATCACGTCGTCGGCCCGGGTCTAGCGCATGTCAGCGGCTAGCCCCGTCTTTCAGATCACTGCAGCCCACCGCTTCCCGGGCTCTGGCCCGCAAATGAGGCCTCATGGGTCAGCAAATGTCGCATTTTTTGTACGCGTCCCCACCAACTGCACCAGCCAGTCGAGCCTTAATCAAAAGACTACGAAATTTCGTGGGGGCAACCTTGGCGGTGGACTGCCAGCGCGTCCCGTAGGTGCCAGACTCCAGTCTAGTCAAGCCGACGAAGCGCCCTTCAGCACCAGGCTTCAGAGGTTCCAATGAGGTCCCCGAGAAGCCGCCATCTTCTGACGAAGCAAGGACTCAAAGCGCTCGCCGTCGATCGGCACCTCCACCCAGTCATCGGTCCAGGCGGACAAGTGCATGGCATTGGAGAGCTCCAGTCCGCGCAGGCCGTCTTCGCCCGGAGCCAGCAGGGCCTCCCCATGGGCAATGGCATTCACCCAATTTTGGGTAATGCCTCGATGTCCCGTCTCCGGGCCATGCACCGGATTGGGCTCGCCAGGGGGCACTGCAATCTCCACCATGTCAGCCTCAGGATGGCCATGTCCACCCTGATATTCGCGGTTAAACTGGCGTTCCCCGATGCTTAGCTTCCACCAGGTAATCTTGCCATCTTCGACCACCAGTTTTCCTTGGTCCGCCGCAATTTCCAAGCGATTGGTGCCTGGTGCTTCGCCTGTCGAGGTGATGAACGTCGCCGTCGCCCCATTGGCATACTCCGCATATGCCGTCACGTCATCTTCTACTTCAATGTTGTGATACTTGCCGAATGCCATAAAGGCGCGCAATCTCACCGGCATCGCGCCGAACATCCACTGCCAGAGATCCAACTGGTGCGGCGCTTGGTTCAACAGAACACCGCCCCCTTCTCCCGCCCAGGTCGCTCGCCACCGTCCGAGGTCATAGTAACTCTGGGGTCGATACCAGTCGGTCACCACCCAGCTTACGCGTTTGATCTCCCCCAGTTCCCCTTGAGCGATCAAGGCACGAATTTTCTGGTACACCGGATTCGTGCGCTGATTGTACATAATCGCAAACACTCGGCCCTTGGATCGAGCCGCCTCACCCAGGGCCCCAGCTGCCGCCGTATATACGGCCAGCGGCTTTTCCGATAAGACATGCAATCCGTGGTCCAATGCCTCCATCACCAATGGCGGATGCAAGAAATGCGGCGCGGCGATAATTACCCCATCGCAAAGATCCGACCGATACAAGTCTTGGGCACTGCCGAATCGCGCCAAGTTGGCATCCAAGTGGGTTTTCGCCCAAGCGAGCCGTGCCGGATCGGGGTCGGCGACCGCGGTCAACCGAGCTCCCGCGATGTCTCCTCGATCGAGATAGCCCGCATGTTCCGATCCCATGATTCCCACGCCCACAACGCCAATTCGCACCATTTTCGCACCTTCACTTTGCCCTATTTTGCAACCTGTTCCTATCGAGATCGGATAGAACCCCTCTCCCCGTACTCATCCCTTACCCCCCTTCCCCGCTCCCACCTGGTGGCGGGATCCGCTCGGCTCATCATGCCCCGGGGCTGCTGCCATTGGTACCACCCGCAACTCTACGACCGACTTCGCAGGCAACGTCACGTCCAGCCAATTTTCGCGAACACCGATCCCGGTCAAGGGTTGAATGCGCACTTGGTTGGGCGTATCCCAGGTATTTTTACTGGTTATCTCGGGAGCTGAGAGCACCTCTGCAGACGCCTCTGCAATGCCCCAGGGCGCATCGCCTTGGTGCATACTAATCTGAATCGAAGCTGCTTTTTGGGGGTGCAGATTGACCACACTGAGATGGACCACTCCGCCCGCATCTTGCGACGCCGACGCATGCAGTTGATCGATGGCCTCGCCACCGACCGAATAATCGCGAGTGCTGATTTTAGTGGCTACCTGACGGTTGCCCTGATGCACGGCGTAGAGCCGGAACACCTGATAGGTGGGCGTCGTTATCATCGCTGCACCCTGGGTTAATATAAGAGCCTGCAACACATTCACGGTTTGGGCCAAGTTCGCCATCATCACTCGGTCGCAATGATTGTTAAAGATATTAAGCGATACCGCCGCCACTAAAGCATCCCTGAGCGTGTTCTGTTGATATAAAAACCCTGGATGGGTCCCCGGCTCGACATCGTACCAGGTACCCCACTCGTCTACCACTAAGCCCACCGTGCGGGTGGGGTCATACCGATCCATCACCTCGCCATGCATTTGGATCCAATCCTCTAATACCAAGGCTTTTTTCAAGGTCGTAAACCACTCCTCGAGTCCGAAGTTGGTGGCCGACCCTTTGTGCTCCCAGGTTGACGGAATGGTGTAATAATGTAGGCTCAACCCGTCCATCTGCGCCGCGGCTTCCCGCATGAGCACTTCCGTCCAATCCATGTCCCCATCATGAGATCCTGAGGCGATTTTTTGCATCCGATGGTCGGAGCGATATTGGGGTAAAAACGTCTGATAGCGCCGATAAACATCCGCGTAATACTCGGGCCGCATGTTTCCGCCACATCCCCAAGACTCATTGCCCACCCCGAAGAATTTGACTGCCCACGGGTCGGGATGACCGTTTCTTGCTCGCAACGCACCCATCGGCGAGGTCTCCGGGCCGGTCATGTATTCGACCCACTCTGTCATCTCTTGCACCGTCCCACTACCGACGTTGCCCGCGACATACGCCTCACACCCAACCAACTCGCATAACCGAAAAAACTCATGGGTGCCAAAATGGTTGTCGTCAAGCACCTGGCCCCAGTGCCTGTTGACCATCGCTCGCCTCTCCTCCACTGGCCCAATTCCATCCTTCCAGTGGTACTCATCGGCAAAGCATCCGCCTGGCCAACGTATCACCGGCACCTTGATGGCTTTTAAGGCCTCCACCACGTCAGTACGAATTCCGTCGATATGAGGAATCGAGGATTGTGGGCCCACCCAAATTCCTTCGTAGATGCCTCGTCCCAAATGCTCGGCAAAATGCCCATAGATCGCTTCGGCAATGCGGCCCTTCGATGCACCGACGTCCACACGTATGGTGTGCATTCGCTCCTCCTTCGACTCGAATACTGTCTAGACTACGCCACGATGCCAATCCAACCAAAGACATCGGCGGCGAGAGTACCGAAACCCAGAGCCACCCCCGACAAGTCCGATTTACCACCAATTCAGAATGGACCGGGCCCTGCTCACGCCTCTTGGGTGTTTGAGTCTCCGTTCATCCCCACCGGCTAAACCCGTCGGCCGAGCTAGCATAGCTCGGTTCGGTTCGGCTCAAACCACTCTATCAGTATCGCACGTGAACCAAGAACTTTCCTCGAAACGGCAGATCAATTTCTTAGATTTCATCTAATCGTCGCCATCGCGTGGTCGAAAATCGCCGATTTTCGGCTTTTTCCCTACCTAAGAGCGGAGGTCAAATCCACCCCGCGGGCTTGCCAGTCTAATCTACGCTAACAGCCGTCCGCCGAAACCCTTGGGCCTTTGTCGACGGGCCCGATTCGCTTGCCCTTCAGGGAATCCGTGGACTTATCAATTCGGCGTTCTCCGTGTGACTGGGCGTGGTCGTTTCGAATGCTAAGGGACTGGTCCAAAACCCGACCCATCGTCTTTCGAACATCGCCACCACGCGGATTTCAGGGTCATCGGCTCGGATTTTTAGCACTTATGCATCAGCCCCCTAGTGCCATCCGAAATACCAAACGGATACCGCCTAGCTTCCGTTTGACACTCTTCGGATGTCCCAACAGAGTGAGCGCTTTGAATCTGGCGACAAAGACAAGCCAAGAGAGGGTGCAGAGGCGCATAGAAATTCGATTCGACCTGCTGACCCGGGATGATGACAGTCCCTGCAAGCTCATTTAATACGTTTTGCCTCAGGTTTCTATGTTGTTCGGTCCTAAAGCCTTGAACCTCGACGCTGGCTCAATCAAGCTAAGACGCTCGCACTCAGTGAGGGTCGGCGTATTCAGATCGTGAGTGCCGAATATATCGTACCATTCGGTCGAGCCTACAATCGGCAAAGGGACCGCATCTGCTGAACCGAAACATAGCACAAGTCCCAACCCTTCAGGATGCCAATCGCAACTTCGCGGCAGTAAACCCCTCCAACGACCGGACTTCGCGCAACTCTCGCGTCGTTACATTCTCTCCGTGCTGGTATGCATCCGCCAACCGTAGCTTGAAAGCAACCAGATTCAGTGCCGATTATCGGGACTCGACTCGCATCAAGCGGGCGTCCAGCGACTTGATTTGTGCGTTCACCTCGTTATGATAGCGTTCTAGTTTTTCGTCTACCATCAACACTCCATCGGCCACTGCTTTTACATCCTGTTGCACCTGTTCTAGTAATATCCGCATTTCTTGGCTCAACAGTTCACTGTGTTCCCGAGTCTCTTGATTCAACCGTTCAGCCTGGTCCCGGGTCTCTTGGTTCAACTGCTCAGCCTGGTCCCGAGTCTCTTGGTTCAACTGCTCAGCGTGCCCAAGGGCCTCTTGGTGCAACCGTTCAGCCTGGTCCCGAGTCTCTTGGTTCAACCGTTCAGCCTGGTCCCGAGTCTCTTGGTTCAACTGCTCAGCGTGCCCAAGGGCCTCTTGGTGCAACCGTTCAGCCTGGTCCCGGGTCTCTTGGTTCAACTGCTCAGCGTGCCCAAGGGCCTCTTGGTGCAACCGTTCGGCCTGGTCCCGAGTCTCTTGGTTCAACCGTTCAGCCTGGTCCCGGGTCTCTTGGTTCAACTGCTCAGCGTGCCCAAGGGCCTCTTGGTGCAACCGTTCGGAAAGCGCTCGGGTCTCTTCGTTCTCACGCCGCACATCTTCCCGAGATTCAGACATTGCTTGAGTTAAGTCTTGGCGAATACTCTCCAAATACCACTTCAATTGGGGATCAATCATACCCTCTCTCTCCCTTTTTTCTGAAGAATATCACCATCGCTGAACCTTGGAAATACCGATAACCTGGTTTCTTTCCGCTAT
>JAMCVM010000048.1 GCA_023475835.1 Bacillota bacterium
TGCCATTCCATCACCGTCAAGAACCTCATCCTCCCTTTTTCCCTCAATATACCTTGATTTTAAACCATTTTATGGGTTCGGCCAAATTTGCCTGACTGATCTGAGGATGTATGTAAATATATTGGTAGTAAAAAATAACGGTTTTTGATTGACGACACTGCTAATAATTGACTATACTACGAGTCAAATATGTTACTACTGGTACAATAAAAGGCCATTTAGTGGCGACGGAGGAGTCGAGATGGTACCGCGTGGTGTGTTGACGGCGCTGATTACGCCGTTGGACGAACGAGGCGAGCTTAGTGAACGAGCCCTTCGGTGGTTGGTTGAAGAGGGGATTCGGGGTGGGGTGCACGGCGTGGTGTTTGGGGGGACCACCGGAGAGGGAGCGTTTTTGCCTCAGCGAGTCCGTTATCGCGGCTTGGTGACCGTGGCCGAAGCGGTGCGGGGCAGAATTGCGGTGCTAGCCGGGATCGAGGAGTGCCGGTGGGAAGAAGCGGTCGATGGCGTGCGTCAAGCCAAGGACTTAGGAGCAGATGCCGTCGTGGTCGCGCCGCCGTACTACGAAAAGCTCGATCCCCAAGAAATTGAACGATTCTACGTCGATCTGGTCGAAACGTGTGACTTTCCAGTGGTTTTGTACCATATTCCCAGTCGAACCCATAACCCCATCGCGCCTGAGGTAGTGGCGCGTTTGGCTAAGGATCCTCGGGTGGTCGGCATTAAAGACAGCGGAGGCGATCTGGAATATTTTCGTTCGGTGCGGCGGGCCGTACAGTCTTCGGACTTTCGCTGTTGGATCGGGTTTGCCGGGCCTTTGGATCAATGTTTGGCAGCCAAAGGCGATGGGGCTATTTGTGCCGTAGCCAACATCCTGCCGAAAGAGGTGCGGGGATTGTGGGACGTAGCTGTTTTCACTCCGGACCGGATTGAAGGCTATGAGAATCGGGAGTTGATCGCAGAATTAGAGACGATGGCGCGACAAGGAGGCGGAGTGAGATTGTGGAAAGCGGCAGTGGGATGGATTTTAGCGGCGGAACTTTCTATGGCGTCTCCGTTGCTGCCATTGTCCGCAGTAGAGCGTGGTCGCGTCCAGGCTCTGTTGGCACGGCGTAGCGAAGTTAAACCGCTAGATCAGGCGGCGTGGTAAGACCAAAATGCAGCGATCATTCGGACAACAGTGATCAAAGGGATAGTAAAGAGAGGATTGCATTGTTTTGGTATCCCGAGTACAATATCCATAGTTTTCGAACACATCCCTACAACGATTGGGTGGCCGCGATTGATAATAGGAGGTGTACTCTATGAAGAACATCGAGCTTCGGAAGCCTAAGACATTGCAATTGATGGCTGCGTTAGGTGCGAGCGTCGGCTTGTTGGCAGTCAGCTTGGGAAACGTAGCTTTAGCAGCACCGGCGATGGCATCGAGACCCATGACCTTTTGGTATATGGGGGCCACGGATACCCAAGCTCAGATTGTCCAATCCTTATTGAAGCCGTGGGCCAAAGCCCACCATACGACCGTCACGGTCACCCCGGTTTCGGGTTCCGACTTTACCACCCAGGTGGATACCGCCATTGCTTCGGGAACGTTACCCAATCTGATGGTGACTTCTCAGGGTTACCCGGACATTTACGCTCTCGACCATCTGGCGGTGGATATTTCCAGCGTGGATCCCTCCTTGGCTAACTACATCAAGAAGGAAGAGCCTGGCAAGTTGGCTGCAGGGAATACCGTGCTCGGAGGACAAGTCTATGGCGCCTTGGAGAGTGCGGGCCCAGAGCTGACGTATGTGAACACCTTCGAGTTAAAAAAGCTGGGCTTGCCGTTGCCGACGTCTTGGCAGGTGCTGAATACCAAAGACATTCCTGGTTTGTTGAAGGCGAAACTCAATTACGCCGGGACGGGCGACTCCGAGTGGGATTGGTACGCGACGCTCTTCTCATACGGCGGTCAGGTCTATTCTCCTGGCGGGAACCATGTGGTCATGGCATCGCCGGCGGGTCAGGCCGCCTTGAAAGCGTACTTGGCGGCTTACGTGACGGACGGCGTCTCCACCAGCACGGGGCCATCGCAGACGATGGCCGACCTCTTTGCCAAGGGAACGTATCCCATTCAGTTGCAAGGGTCCGGATTCTTCGCCAACGTGACCCAAGTGCCTCATTTTCCCTTGAACCACTGGGAAGTGTTGCCGTTTCCGGCGGGTCCCAAGGGAGATTACACGTGGACCGGGGGTACGTCAGTGGCCGCGTTTAATCATGGGCTGTCCGTGAATCGCGAAGAGACCAGTCTCTTGGCCGACTTCTGGAGCGCCCCAGTCCAACGCTCCATCAGTGAGCAATTCGACACCAAGACCGCAACGCTCTATACGGTGGCCAATATGGCGGCTTGGAACGGGCTTAAGGTGCCCGGACTGACCAGCACCGACCTGAAGACCATGCGCCTTTCGGTGCTGAACTCGATTGGTGTACAAGCTCGAACCAAAGTTACGGCCGCCCAAATTCTTGGACTGGGGAACACGTGGCAGAATATCCAGAATGACTTTGACAAGATGGTTCTCCCTAAGGCTACGTTGGCGGGTGATGTGAACCTCCTTAAGCAGGCGCAGGTGGCGTTGCAGACGGGGATTAACCAGGTCGGATAGCCGTCATACAGTTTCGGATTGGTTGCTAAAGGGGGATTCTTTCGTGGTAGCCACACAACAAGGTGGGCCGGTGAAGCACGCAAAAAGGACGGGGCGTAAGGTCCCCGTCCTCCCCTATGTGTTCTTACTGCCCATGATGCTCTCGTTCATTGTCTTCAATTTAATCCCCGTTTTTTGGTCATTCGGATTGAGTTTTACCAACTATAACTTGATCACTCCGGCTCATTTCGTGGGTGGGGCAAACTATGCGCACGCACTGTTTCACTCCTCGCTCTTCTGGTTAGCCGTGCGGCATACTGTGTGGTTTGTGGTGGCGGTTCCGTTAGGGATTCTGATCTCCTTGTCGGCCGCCTTTCTGATTAATGCCTTACCCTGGGGGCAAGGACTCTTTCGTTTCATCTACTATTTGCCTTCGGCACTTTCGAGCATCGCGATGGGGGTTTTGTGGGCCTTTTTGATCAGCTTTGGCTCGAAGTCTATTTTGTCGGTGGTCCTTCACGATATTGGGTTTGCCGCCGGTTTAAATTTTACCGGTCCTGGGCTCTTTTTGGTTTTTGTCATCTTTTCAGGAATGCTGACGGGGTGGGGTCCTGGCATGGTCATCTTTTCTGCCGGATTACGGGGCGTGAATCAAGAATTTTACGATGCGGGCAAACTGGACGGAGCTGTGGGCCTTAAGGCGACCTGGTACATTACCTTACCTCAGATTCGGCTCACGCTGATGTACGTCGTGATTACGGGAATGATCGGATCATTCCAGGTCTTTGAGTCACTGTTTGTCATCGGGTCGCTAGGAACCGGACAGCAGTTTGGGCCGTTAAACTCCGGTCTGACGTTAGTGCCGCTGATCTACGAGAAGGCTTTCTCCTATTTGCAGTTCGGTTACGCCTCAGCGATCGCGTTTCTCATGCTCTCGGTGATTCTGGTGCTCACCGTGCTGGCGATGCGCTACGGACAAGGAGGCCAGGCTCTTGGCAAATAATGTGGATTCGTTACGGTCGTCCCGCCTCCAGGCAAACGGGCAACAGGAAGCGGCGATTCGCCGACGACAAAATCAACGCCGCAAGGTTTTTGGCCGGAGTGTACGCTATTTCTGGCTGTATGTGATCGCCATTTTATTGGCTTGTATCACCGCCTTTCCGTTAGTCTGGTTGTTGATTACCATCTTTAAGCCGACGTACGAAATTTACCAATATCCCCCGACGCTATTTGCTAAGATTTATACGTTAAGTAATTTGCGCTACGTACTGAGTGGCACGTTTTTGCAACCGTTTTTTAATACGGTCTACATTACCGTGGTGACGTCTATTCTTCAAGTGCTCGTCAACGGGCTTGCCGGATACGCGTTGGCCAAACACCGATTTCCGGGACGCACGCTGATCTTTTACCTCTTCTTGTCGAGCATGATGATCCCCTTTCAGATTTATCTCATTCCAGACTTTCTGATCATTAAACACCTTGGGCTGCTCGACACCCGTACCTCTCTCATTATTTCTTGGATTGGCAGTGCAGGCAGTGTTTTCTTGATTCGTCAGTACATGCTGGGCTTGCCCGATTCGACTTTGGAAGCCGCACGGTTGGATGGAGCTTCAGAATGGCGCACGTTCTTCCAGGTGGTCGTGCCCATGGCGACGCCGGTACTGGGCGTGGTAGCGATCTTTTCGTTTTTCTCACAATGGAACAACCTGTTGATGCCGCTCATTCTGATTCACTCCCAGTCTCGGTACACCTTGCCGCTGTTTTTGGTCTTCTCGCCGAGTTCCAATCCAGGTCAGAACATGGCTGCCGCTTTTGTCACCTCCATTCCCCCTTTGATCGTCTTCCTATTGTTGCAACGCTACTTTAGCCAAGGCATTGCTCTGACCGGAACGGGCGAGCAGGGATAGTTCGAGACTAAACCGACAAGAGGCCAATGAACCCGATGGGCAGTGTGATCGTCCCCACCGTAAAGGACTGCTGACGGAAATTCGTGCGACCCTGTGGGGGCACAGGTTGCGGTTCGGCACGAGCGGTGGGGTCACGCACTATCTTATCGGGCCGACGAGGAATGTGGTTAGGACGGACGATTGGTCGCCTCAGTTTGCCGAACTTTGGGAAATCGTGGCCGTTCCGCTTTTTTCAATGCTCAGCCCGGTCGGGATCCCTTTTCGGAATACCGTCATGGAGAAGATTCACGTGGATTACCATGCTGACCTTCTTGGCCAATCGCCAGGAAGGATGGCCAAGGAGACTATTTTTGTGGAAGGGCGACGGACTGTTGGCGTGATGGCCGTCCACGCGCTGACGAGGATCTGATCCAAGAACGCGGTAAAAGAGGAAGCCTGGCATTCGCGACGATGGCGACAGGATTCCAGGAACGTAGCACCTCTCGGGTGGTCGGCCCTCCTAATCTCATCACATCCGAGGGGAACGTGTGCCAGTTTTTCGACGGACCTTAACCGGTTGGCAACATTCTCGACCAAGCACTCCGCCGACACTCGCGACGTAATAAACCCGGGACCCAAAGTAAGCGAAATGGTATGATGCAAATTTCTGGGAACGAATCCAGAAACCCCGCCTCGGCGTAGCCAGGCGGACGGAGATGTTCATACGAAGGTGGGTGAAAAATGGGTGCACTGACCTGGTTAGGACAAGCGGGATTCTTGTTGGAAACTGATCAGACCCGGATGGTGATCGATTTGTTTCTGAGCCCCTTAAAAGGCCGCATTCCTTCTCCGATCGGGGTGGGTGCATTGGGGCGGATCGATTGGGCTTTGGTGACGCACGAGCATGCTGATCACTGGGATGGACCGGCGTTGGCTGAATTGCACGCATTGTGGCCCGAGATGGGGGTCGTAATTCCTGAGCCCATGAAGAATATGGCTTTAGGTCGTGGATTTCGAACGGACCGAGTGGTCACCGCAGTGCCTGATCTCGACTTTCAGTTGGGGACGGTGCGTGTGATGCCAGTGCGCAGTGCCCATGGTCGCCACGTAAAAGATGGTTATGGGTTTGGCGAATCGCAAGGTCAGTTTTTAGGCTATTGCTTGACCCTGGACGGGGTGGTCATTTATCACAGCGGTGACACGGTCTGTTATCCTGGAATGATTGATCGCCTCCGCCAAGAAAGCATTCAGGTCGCTTTGCTGCCAATTAATGGTCGAGATTTTTTTAGAGAACAAGCGGATATCGTGGGGAATTTAACCGAACGGGAAGCCGTTGAACTCGCAGCCGAGATTGGAGCGAGGACCGTGATTCCGATGCATTACGATGCTATGCCGAATAATTCGGGAGATATTGGCCTGGCCGCTCGAGTGGTGCGAGAGCGTTGGCCTGAACTCACCTTCATTGCGCCGGGGTATGGCCACCGGCTCACGCTCAGCCCACCGTCGGAGAGCAGACGCTAAGGGCCACTGAGGGTATGCTGGTCAGGTGCGGTGGTTCAATTCCAAAGGTCGCCTAGGACTGGCCCGAGGACGAAGTGCGCCATTTCTCGGGAACCGGAACATCGGGTCGCGGGTTTATCGGGTTGAGCGCACCGGATGGCGATTTGCTTGAAACTGTTGTGATCCAACCAAGGAGGCAGGATATCCCGTGAAGATTTCTGAGGTGAAAGTGATTCATTTGCGGCCGCGCTGGTCGTTTGTTCGAGTGAGTACTGATGAAGGTGTGGTGGGGTGGGGGGAGGCCAATTTAGAAGGGCGGTCACGTACCGTAGCTATGGCCATTGAGGAACTTTTGCCGGAGTTGTTGGGAAAGGATCCGCGGCAAATTGAAAGGTTGTGGCAGGGCATGTATCGGCATGCCTTCTATCGCGGCGGTCCGATTTTGATGAGCGCCATTAGCGGGATTGAACAGGCGTTGTGGGATATCGTCGGCAAGTGGCTGGGGGTACCGGTGTCACAACTGTTGGGGGGGGCTGTGCGCGAACGGGTACGGGTCTATCGCCACATCGGTGGAGAGACGGAGGAGGAGTTGGTAGCCTCGGCTAAAGAGGCAGCGCGGTTGGGATTCACGGCCGTCAAAACGTCGATCTCGGGTCCCGCACGGGTATTGGAATCCCCAGCGTATATTGATGGCCAAATCGAGCGGCTTAGTGTCATTCGCCAGGCTCTAGGGCCTTCGATTGATCTCGCCATTGATTTTCATGGCCGGGTCGGACCCGCACTGGCCGTGACCTTGGCCCGGGCCATCGAGTCGGCTCAGATTCGACCACTGTTCATCGAAGAACCCTGTCTGCCTGAGAATGTGGACGCGTTGGCTCAGGTGGCGCGTTCGACTTCGATACCGATTGCCAGTGGTGAGCGTCTCTTCGCGAAGTGGGGATTTCGGGAAGTGCTAGAGAAACGCGCCGTGGCCGTGGTCCAACCCGATTTGGCGCATTGCGGAGGGATTTTTGAAGGAAAGAAAATTGCGGCCATGGCGGAAACGTATTTTGTGGGCTTTGCTCCGCACAATCCCTTGGGGCCTATTAATCTGGCTGCCAGTTTGAATTTAGTGGCTACGGTGCCTAACTTTTTGGCTCAGGAACAGGTTCATTGCGGTCAAGGGTATCTGACTGAGCCCTTTTCTATCGTCGATGGGTACATCGCAGTACCTGAGGGACCGGGGCTGGGATTTACGATCGACGAGGACCATTTGCAGGAGTTGAGTTACGATGGCGCTTGGCAAACCCCCATATGGGAACATCCTGACGACGGTTCGGTGGCAGACTGGTAGCCCATGGCCATGACGCGATTTCTGGCGAGGAGATCGAGCGGTCTGATGGCCAGAGCGTAGCATGTCACCTCTTGCACTCGTGGTTTGGCTATGAACAAGACTCGGTCGACAAAATAGAGCCAAATAGAGGAGGAAGGCCGATGGCTATTCAATTTCGTAAGCGGTTGATTGACCAAGTATCCTACGAGGCTTGTTCGGTGTTTGATGTAAATAATGATGGCATCTTAGATTTGATGTGCGGGGAGTATTGGTATGAGGGTCCTGATTTTACCCGACGGCATCGGGTCGCTGACGTGACGCCAGTCAACGAGTATTTTGACGACTTTTCGAACTTTCCTCTGGACGTGGATGGGGATGGATGGCTTGATGTCATCACCGGAGGTTGGTGGGGGGAAACCCTGCGCTGGCGGCAAAACCCTGGGTTGTCTAACCGGGACTGGCGCGTTTTCGATATCGACCATTGTGGCAATATTGAGACCATCCGATTTTATGATATCGACGGCTGTGGCATTCCCGAAGTCTTTCCGAATACGCCCAACGGACCCACCTGTTGCTACAAACTGGTGACGGACGCATCGGGACGGGGCACTGGTGCATTTCAAAAGATCCTGCTTAATGCGGAACCGAGCGGACATGGTTTAGGTTTTGGGGATATTTCCGGCAATGGTCGAACGGACGTGATTCTAAACCACGGCTGGCTGGAACACCCTGGTCAGAATGCGTGGAGCAAACCGTGGGTGTTGCATCCCGAGTTTTCCTTAGGTCAAGCCAGTGTGCCTATCCTGGCCTATGATGTCAATCACGACGGCCGCACCGATTTAATTGTCGGTCAGGCTCATGATTACGGGTTGTCTTGGATCGAGCAAGGCAACGACGCGGATGGTCAGCGGAACTGGATTTGGCACTCGATTGATCCCAGTGGTTCACAATTTCATGACTTGCAATTGGTGGATTTGGACAACGATGGCCAATTGGAGTTGGTGACTGGAAAGCGTTATCGCGCACACAATGACGGGGATCCTGGCGCAGACGATCCTATCGGGATTTACTATTACAAAATGTTCGGTGGGACTTTTGAGAAGCATGTGATCGATTACGGGTCTGCGGGAGAAGCTTCAGGCACCGGAATCTACTTTTGGGTGCAGGATGTGACCGGGAACGGCTATCCGGATTTGGTCGCTCCCGGCAAAGACGGGCTCTACCTGTTTGAAAACCTAGGGATGCGTGCGTAGGTCAAAACCGAGGTCCACGAGAACAGAAATGGAGACGAGGTCAATGACGATTCCTCGAATTGCTTGGATTGGGGCGGGAAATATGGCTCAACGTGCGCATCTCCGCACGTATGCGCAACTGGCCAGTGAGACGTCTTGTCAGTTAGTCGGATTGCTAGATACGAGGCGTGGGTTGGCGCATCAGGTTGCCGATCGCTATCGGATCGACCGCATCTATACCGATATAGAAGAGTTGTTGGCTGATGTGCCCAGAAATATTGATGGGATTTGTGCTATTCTCCCCTATCGACAGCACCAATACGTCTTGCCCCAACTGTTGAGTATGGGGCTGCCATTGTTTACCGAAAAGCCGCTAGCTCTATCGGTATCGGCGGGGGAACAACTCCTGGCTATCGGCCAATCGCACCAGACGGTGCATATGTTGGGCTATCATAAGCGATCCGATGCGTCAATTCGTCATGCCAAGGCGTTGATTGGGCAATGGCAGGAGTCCAATCAGTACGGAGATCTGAACTATATCCGTGTTACCATGCCGCCTGGAGACTGGGTATTTGGTTCCGAACAGCCTCTAATCGGCAGTGAGAGGATAGCCTATGAGGCGCAGGACACCCCGACCGATGTCGAGGATGTGTCGGCGTATGACGCATTTGTCAATTATTACATTCATCAAGTGAACCTGATCCGGTTCCTATTAGACGAGCCCTATCATGTGACCTTTGGTGATCGCCGCGGAATTCTACTCTGCGGGGAATCTCAATCTGGGGTCAGCATCGTTTTGGAGATGGCCCCTTTTCGTTTGGCCCAAGGGTGGTGGGAGCAGGTATTGGTCGGGTTTGAACGGGGATTTATAGAAGTGCGTTTGCCCGCACCGTTGGCCACCTTTCCTGGCCAACTTCGAGTGGTGGTCGAAGAACGTGGTCAGGTCACGGAAACACAACCGATTCTGCCCCCGGTTTCGGCCATGCGCCAACAGGCGGTGAGCTTTCTGAACGTGATTCAAGGTGTTGAGGATCCGCCCTGTGATGCCGTGGAGGCGCTTGAGGACTTGCGGATCGCGACGGCATGGTTTCAATTGCGAGAGGCACTAGAACAGAATCTGTCATAGACACCGCGGCCATTTGCTGGTCTCTGATGAGGATGAGCATATCAGGCCGACGATTCAGACGAGATCGCAGACTGTTTCTAATGGTCGGAGGTCATTCACAATGCGGTCCAGTCGGCATTCGGCGTGGCAACGATCAACGCTGGGCAGTAGTGAGTGGCCTAGTGGCCTGGAGACCTGGTGCATAAGTCCCAAAACACCGGATCGAGGACCCTGAAACCCGCGTAGGTGTGAGCCCCGAAAGATGATGTTTCGGGGCTCACACCAGGCTCCTAGGACGACAACGGCTGCAATGGGTTCATCGGTCAAGGTTCCAGTACACGACGACGTAAGTCCTTAATCCCCCGAAACACTTCGCTCGATTC
>JAMCVM010000179.1 GCA_023475835.1 Bacillota bacterium
ACGCAAATTTTGACGCCCCTTTGCCACCATTTTCAGTTTTTTTAACGGAGAATCCGTCTTAAAGGCTCCATATGACCGGGGATTTTATCCGCGATCGACCATTCCAATCGCACATTGCAAAAAGCTTACAGAGAGGCTCCATTGACTATCTAGAAACCAAGGATATCGCTCATCCGAGCCTCAATGCAGGGACCCCGGTGAGAGTTGTCGAAGTGAGAGGCGAGGTGAAAGGGGATGTCCGATACAAACAATCGACGGACGAAGCAGGAGTGGACATCCTCCCCATGGCTAAAGCCAGGGGCATCCACTCAAAAGCCGTTTGCGGCTAGCGCCGCAGGGTCCACTCACCCCCATAGCTAAAGCTAGGGGTCCGTCGTAAACGGCCCCGTGTGATCGGATTCGGAACGGATGTCGGAGCCGTGGACGCCGGGACACGTGCGAGCCTTTTTCCAGAGAGTTGATGCCCACCGGACTGCCGCCTTGTGGCACGTGTTACGGGACCTTGGGTGTACCCTCGGAGAAGCTTTGGCGTTGCAGTGGCTCGACGTGGACGTTGGGGCGCAAACGCTCATCATTCACCGAACGGTCGCGACAGGAGTACCTCGGACAGTGATCGAGGCCGAGATCCCACGGGTCATGGGCCTGTCGTGGCATTTGCCGCATTGTTTGGAGATGCAAGCAGATCGCCAAGCGGTCGAAAAGATGGCAACGGGCCGTACCTGGCAGACAGATGATGCCTGGGTATTTACGACCGAAGCAGGGGCCCGGCTGGACGTGGGGTGGGTTCGGCAACAGTTTCGCACGTGGACCATCGAGGCGCGGATGCCTTTGACCGTGCGTCTCCAAGATTGGCAGATCTGAGCAACCCGGGTGCCTGTCACTCGAACATCAGCGACGGCGGAGTCTCAGAATTCTCGGGCATCCACCAGGTGAGCCGACGTTAGCCATGCCCGTGTTGGCGCTAACTGGTTTTGCCATTACTTCCGCTGACTTTCGTGTTACCAGATACACAACTGATCAGGGACAGACGTAAAGCCGAGATCAGCCCAAGGGACTGAGATTCGCTGATTGACGCACCACCAGTATTGGCTGTACAGCTCACCAGAAAACCCACTGCCTACGCCAATCAGCGAATACTGTGAGAACACCTGGCGGAGTTGCCCGAACCCAGGTACATCCTCGGAAATAGGCTAGAACTGATGACAATGGACTTAGCTAAACCAAAGGCAAAAGGAGTTAGCCATAACAGGATGGCCGACCCCATCCCTAATCGGCGTTGCCCTTTGCCTCGCTGGACGTACTGAAAATTTCGCACCACCTACAGGAGACCAACCATTGCGATTGGTATACCTCATTAGTTACCATTTCAGTACGGAGATCCGATGGATCCTGCGGGAACGATCTAGCGTTTGACCTCCTCTCGTCACGCCAGCCGAGTGTTCCGGGAGCAATGTTACCGATGGCTTCCCTGCCGTATAACCTCTTTTCCTCACGGACCACAACCTGTTCGTTAGATTTGAATCCCGATCCCCCATCGACACCAGGTGGTTGTCACAAAAACTCGCCGCCATCGTACAGCCTAAGGTCCCCGGGGTTCTGACAGACCTCACCCCAGGGACCTGGACCCCGGTTGGGGCCCCAGTCTATTTCGAGATGATGCCGTTTGTGGCGATTCCCTCCATCCTTTGGCGTCGTGCTTCGTCACTCAGGCTTCACCCCGATTCCGTCGCACGGAATCGGGGTAAACCCATCGTCAATCTACCGCGTCCACCGAGACATCGTGCACGCGAGTTTGCAAGGTACTCAACTGCGTTTTGAGTTCGGTCACGATGTGCTGATAGGTCGGATCCCCGTAGAGATTGTGCAATTCTTGCGGATCGTCGTGCAGATCAAACAACTCCCACGTTTTAGGCGTCGACCGATCTTCCGATCCAGTCGAGCCTAATGCCTCTCCATAGTAGTAGATCAGCTTGTAGCGTTCGGTACGGACGCCGTAATGGGCCCACACCCGGTGGATGGAATCCAAATGCATCCAATAGCGATAGTACATCGCGGTCTGCCAGTCGGTAGGGATCGTGCCCTGCAGCAAAGGGCGCAAACTGCGCCCTTGGAAAGTTTCAGGAATAGCGACCCCCGCCAAATCGAGGAAGGTCGGAGCGAAGTCGACGTTCAGGGCCATCGCCGAGCACCTCGAGCCGGGAGCAATCTCCTTGGGATAACGTACCAGGAACGGCATCCGTAGGGACTCTTCGTACATGAAGCGCTTATCGAACCATCCGTGATCCCCGAGGAAAAATCCTTGGTCCGAGGTATAGATGACCATCGTATTCTCCGTGAGGCCGTTCGCGTCGAGATAATCCAGGATTCGTCCCACATTGTCGTCTATCGATGCCACACAGCGCAAATAGTCCTTGATGTACCGCTGGTACTTCCATGCTTTCTCGGCCTCGGGAGACAGGCCCTCGGGCACCGGCGCTTTCAGATCCTCCGGAGTTAAGTCGCGGTCGATCCGCATTCGCGCGGCTTCCGCCGCCATCCGTGTGTGATAATCGTCATCAAACGTTTCCGGCACGGGGATATCCACGTCCTCGTATAACTGTTGATGTTTTTCATCCGGACGCCAGGGGCGATGAGGGGCCTTGTGGTGGCACATGAGCAAAAATGGGCGATTGGGATCGCGCTGCTCGAGCCAGTTTAGACTCAAGTCGGTAATGATGTCGGTCGCATAGCCAGGTATTTGCACCTCATGGCCCATCTCGTACATCGGAGGATCGAAATACTCGCCCTGTCCCGGAAGGACGTTCCAGTAGTCAAACCCTGTCGGGTCATTGGGCCATCCATGTCCTAGATGCCATTTCCCAATCATCGCGGTTTGATATCCCGAGGACCGTAGCAATTGCGGAAAATTCAACAATCTGCCATCGAGCTTGTCGGCCAGGGTCCGCACGCCATTCTCATGGTTATACATTCCGGTGAGAATGGTCGCGCGACTCGGCGCGCAGATCGAATTGGTGCAAAAGCAATTGTCAAACCGCATCCCCTCGTGCGCAATACGATCGAGGTTAGGTGTTGCATTAATCCGACTACCATACGCGCTGATGGCATGCGCAGCATGGTCATCGCTCATAATAAACAAAATGTTGGGACGGGTCATCGACAATTCATCCTTTCTGTAGGGAAGACCATGGCCAACGGCACAAACGCATACGGACACCCTCACTAAGAAACCGCATCGATAAAGCCATGCCGTTTACGACGACTGCTTCGCTTTAGCTATGGGGCAGGATGTCCTCTAGACCGAAGGTGGCGCACGTAAACGTCTCTGAACGCTACCTACTCTGCAAGCCGTCGCCCTTTCCCAATTCGGACCTATCCTCCAAGGGGAACCTATTCCGAACACTACCCAGGTTGGACACATCCCCCAACCCAACCTTCCGCTCGGTTGTTTTATCGTGCCGATACTCGCGGATTCCTGCCTTCTATTGAGGATATGTGACCGCTTATGCTCGAACATGGCCCACGAGCAGACAGTCTTGGGGTCTTGCGCCGCTCCCTGCATATCCTTGGCCGGATCGACCACAGCACTTTTCCCAGGGTTGACTTCCTGGCCGCGAATAAAGTCGAATGCTTGAACGTCAGTGAAATGCCCGCCATTCCCATGCTGAACATAGCACAAGTGGTCGGCAGTCAGTTGCGTCACATACCTCAACCGTCGATCATGCCATGGCGACGGGTTGTCGAACGTCTGAACCCGACTCCACGGACACCCTAAGAATTTTTGGATGCCGACCAGCATTTCTCGCGGTGCTGGCACGCACCATAAGCTACCCACAAATCGCCAACCAACGCGCACACTCATTCGTGAACATCCATTTATCGACGGCCTTTTGACCGGGAATGCGATCCCTTGGCTGGATGCGTTAAGAAAGTGGCCGCTCAAGTCATCGATTACGATCTGTACAATATTCACCGTTGACCTCTCTTTTGTGCCACGCAGACATCGGCCACACTTACCCGTTGCGTTCTTCCAGCGACGTTGATACTGCGTGGCACGCCACCGTATGGTCAGAGTTTATCTGAACCAACTCCGGGCGTGTCTGAGTACATATCTCTGAAACGATCGGACATCTCTCCGCATACGGACAGCCTCGATGGGATTCCAACAAAACCGACGAGGTCACCGAATCCGAACTCCGCGCCGACGACTCCTCCGGTCCTTCAAACCGTGCAGCCGCCAATAGGCGTTGGGTATAGGGATGCTGGCTGTGTTTGACTAGGTTGTCGGCACTGACACTCTCCACAATGCGGCCCCCATACATCACGAGAATACGATCGCAGAGATAGACTGCCGATGGCAAATCGTGAGTAATGTAGACAATTGACAGGCCAAACTCGGCCCGCAAATCTAGCAGTAATTGCAAGATGTCAGCACCCAGCGAAACATCCAACATAGAGACAGGTTCGTCTGCAACCAACAGTTCGGGCCCGCTCGCCAACGCCCGCACGATGGCCACCCGTTGGCGTTGGCCTCCAGACAATTCGTGCGGTAATCGCGTGCGAACTGCTGCAGCCGGCGTCAACCCTGTCAAGTGAAGCAGACGCTCCAATTCCTGGTCGGGCTCAACATTGGGGAGCGCATGATGTTGAATGGGAAACAACAGTTGTTGTTCTACGGTATAGACCGGATTGAGTGAATTGTAGACGTCCTGAAAGATCATCTGCACCTCCGCCCAGTATTCGCGCAACCTCTTGCGATTTAATTCGGTGACGTTGCGGCCTTTTAACCATAAGGAACCTTGAGCGATCGGGACCATCCCGGCTAGCGCACGACCTAGGGTGGTTTTGCCACTGCCCGATTCGCCCACAATTCCGAGGACTTCGTTTCGGGCAATCGTTAGACTTACTTGGTTAACCGGATAAATAACAGCACGACGGAATCCCTGAGCCTGGCGAAATCGAACGACCAGGTTATCAGCGCTTAGCAAATCCTTTCTTTCACCCATGAGCCTTCTCGTTCTCCCTTCGTTCAATATCAAAGCAGGCAAATTTGCTAGAGCCAACCGACCGCAGTATCGGTGACGCCGCGAGACATGCGTCATACGCTGCAGAACACCGTGGATGGAAGGCACATCCACGAACGGGATGGACCAAATCCGGAGGACTTCCCGGAATTGCGCGGATCGTAAATCCCTCGCCGCTAAGTTTAGGGACAGAATCCAATAGGCCTTGGGTATACGGGTGATGGTGCGCCGCCGCCATAAAGTGGTGGGCAGAGCCCACCTCGACGATCTTTCCAGCATACATGACCGCGATTTCCGTGCTGATATAGCTCACTAACCGTAAGTCGTGACTAATGAACACCACCGCAAAGCGTTTAATTTCTTGAATGCGACGTATCTCATCAAGAATTTCTCGTTGTACCACCGCATCCAGCGCCGTGGTTGGTTCATCCATCACCACCAAAACCGGGTCCAACGCAATCGCCATGGCTATTGCTATGCGTTGGCGCATTCCACCGGAGAGTTCGTGTGCATAGTTACTCAGATTCTGCGGGTGAATTCTCACAAGGCTCAGCAATTCTTCGATCCGCTTTCGCACTTGGACTTGAGACATCGTTGGTTCATGAATCTGGAAAATTTCCTGAAATTGTTTCCCCACGGGAATGACAGGGTTTAAAGTCACCAGCGCACTCTGAAATACCATAGACACATGTTTCCAACGAAACATCCGGAGCTCATTCTCAGACATCCTGTACATATCGCGACCCCGCACTGCAATACGACCTTCAACCAGTGCCGCATTCGGGGATAAAAGGCGCATGATCGCCTGGGCTAAAGTGGACTTCCCACATCCCGATTCTCCAACCACACCGAGAATGTGCCCGGGGGCCACCGCGAGCGACACATCGTTTACCGCCTGAGCGAGGCCAGCCTCGCTCCCGTAGACCACAGTAGCGTGGTCTACGGTGAGAATCGCCGTGTCATCACTCATTGGAACGATTCTCCTCTCAGGGCATGCCACGCCCGTACGATCCGGTCTCTGGAAAGCGTAGACATCTGGCGCAAACGAGGGTTTGTAACCTCATCAAGGGCAAAATTCATTAACGCCAGACTAGTGCCAAACATGGCAATTCCCAACCCGCCGGGAAGCAGCCACCACCATGCGCCATTAAGTAGAGCTCCTCCATTATTAGCCCAATAGAGCATACTCCCCCAACTGACTCCCGTTAAATTCCCGAGCCCCAAAAACTCGAGTCCTGCTTCGGCTAAAATTGCGCCCAGAATCCCATACATCAGACTGGCCATAAATAGCGAGAGCATATTAGGTAAGATTTCATGCACTAGGATGCGCCGATCTGAAGCCCCCGTCAGCCGCGCCGCCCAGACAAATTCCCGGTTCCTAAGCGTTAAGATTTGTGCTCTCAGAACACGTGCGCGCCCTGCCCATCCTGTCAACCCGATAATGACCATCATCGTCAGCGTGCTGGAATCATGCACATACGCGGCCGCAACAATCATTAACGGCAATCCTGGAATGACAATAAAAACATTCGTGAAGGTCGCCATCACTCGGTCCAAATACCCTCCCCAATAGGCGGGATACATTCCGATTACCACGGCAAAAAGTGTGGAAATCGCACTGGCACCAAACCCGACAATCAGCGACGAACGAGTGCCCCACACAAACTGGGCATATACATCTTGGCCCAGTCCAGTGGTCCCGAACCAGTGTTGAGCGTTGGGAGGTTCTAGAGGAGGAAAATTAGTGGCCGTCGGGCTATATCGCGCAATCACAGGCGCCAAAATGCCCACCAAGATGAATCCGACAAAAATAATAAACCCCACTTGGGCCTTGCGATTTTTTTTCATCACCTTGATCCACCCGAATAGCGACGATGTCCGCGCCCGATGGGGAGAATCGTTGGGCAAATCCTTGTTAGTGTCGTTCACCGTCATTTCTGCCATTAGGCCACTCCTGTTCTTCGCGCACGGGGATCTATCAAGCCGTAGAGCAAGTCCACCAAAAAGTTCAGAACTAACACCGACAGGGAGATAATGAGAAACAAGCCCTGCATGAGGGGATAGTCTTCGTTTTGCACCGCGGTGAAAAGCTGATAACCTACACCCGGATACGAAAATACCACTTCCACCAGTAACACCCCGCCTACGACAAATCCGATGGCCATAGCAAAATTCGTCACGCTAGGCAATAGGGCATTCCGCGCCGCGTGGCGAAGCATTACGCCCCGTGGTGAGACCCCCTTGGCCTGCGCGAAGACGATATAATCGTCGCCCAGCGTTTGAATCATATTGTTCCGCATATGAAGAAGCCACCCACCGAGTCCAGGGACCACAATCGTGACCGCTGGCAACAACGAATGGTAAACCACCGTCTCGGCAAAAGGGAACGTCCACTGAGGGGTCATGGATGCACTATACGAATGTGCTACCGGAAACCAATGGAAGTGATAGCTTAGGATCAAAAGCAATAGCAGTCCGAGATACTGGTGAGGAATCGCTCCAGTAAACGTAGTGCCGGTAGTCAAGATGGAATCTGTCCGCAGATTGCGCTTCCACGCGGCAAATATCCCTAACAACGTACCCAGAATCGCCGCAATCACCGTTGCGGTTCCCGCTAGACCCAGTGTCCAAGGCAAACTCGTTGCGATGATGTGACTCACCGACACCGGGTAGTACGTAAGGGAAATTCCCAGGTGTCCCTGTAACAGGTTGCCTAGGTAGTGCCAATATTGTGTCAACATCGGCTGTGAGGTGATGCCAAACTGGAGTTTTATCGCCGCGAGCGCCCGCGGCCCCAACTCTCCCTGATAGCGGTCCACCATTAACAGTGCAGGATTCCCAGGCATCAGCCGCGGCAAAATGAAATTGATAGTCACTGCAGCCCATGCCGATATCAATAAAAAGCCTAGACGGTCTAAGATATATCTCACTTCGCACCTCCTGCCGTCAATCGTATCCAAATCCGAGGCTTTCAAGCCTCTGAAATTATTCCCCTGCAAACGTCCTATCTTCGTACGGTAGCCCTATGGACCAATCTCCAAAACCCACTTCGAAATCTGGCGATCGCACAATAGTATCAACGACTAGCCCCATGGGTAGTGAGTTCTTTCACTTCAGGGGAAGATCGAAGCAATACTTCGTTTCGACCTTCCGCTCTGACCACGAAGCCCGTCAATTGATGGGCGTTAAGTGGGTGGCAATTAATCCATTCGACGGAGACAGCCAGGGCCCCCCTTGAGCATACGGATTCGCCGCAGAGGGGAACCCCCTGAAATATTGCGTGCGATATTCAAACCACGTTGGAGTCTCAACTAACGGGATTGACGGGAGATCCTTGGCTACCAGACCGGCTAGCGCCGCGATCGCTTGCCGATGAGTAGGCCCCTGATTGCTAGTCGAATAGACATTGAGCCAGTGCGTTGTCGCGGGATTCGCCCAGCCTTCCAAATCGGTCGTCTCTTGCGGGTTTAACATAGCGTTGTACGCATAAAACGGCGTTGGGCCATTATCCGTCCACGATAGTGCCAGTTGATACCGGTGTTGCGTCAACACATTGCTGTCATAAAGGTCGGCCGATTCTCCTTGCACCGTGACGCCGATGCCCACCTGCTTCAGTTCAGACGCGAGAATGGACGACATTGCTACCCACTCCGAGTAGGTAGACACTACTTGAAGAGTAAACTGCAAGGGCTGCCCCTTTGGTGACACGAATATCCCCGCCGAATTTTTATGATAACCAGCTTTCTTCAAAATCGATTCGGCGGCCGTAGGGTTGTAGGCTAACGCGGCGTGTTTTGCCATGATCGGAGGCAACCAATTCTTCTCGTTTGGCAATAGCAAATCATACCGATTTGCCGTAGGGGCATAATAATAGTCTGCCGCGTTGATCTTCTGACGGTTGATGGCCAAACTCATTGCTTCCCGTACCGGCAGTTGGGCCAAGAGCGAGTTGTGTAAATTTGTGTACAACATAAGAGTAGAGCTAACCTCAAACGAGTAATGGTTCGTTCGCGGATCGGCCGAAACATAGACTCGGCGGATATTAGGAATAAAGATGCTGGCCCAGTCAATTTTCCCTTGGGCTAGCGCCCCGGCGATACTCGTATTACTCGAATAGGCTGGAAACTCGATTTCGGACACCCGCGGCTTGCCGCCCCAGTAGAACCGATTCACGGAATACGTATATTCTTCCGGATTAAAAGAATGCACCACATACGGACCGGTTCCAATCGGGTCAAGATTTAAAACCTTGGTCGGATCCGTGATCGAAGTCCACACGGTCTTGGGAATAATTGCTGTTTGGCCTAGTACGTACCACGCCATCGGCACTTCCGCTTTCTTAAACGTAAACACCACGGTGTATTGCCCGCTTTGGCGAACGTTCGACAAAAGCGTCCACACACCTGTAGTGTCTAGTGCGGGGTACTTCCGCCGATAATTAAAGCTGAACACCACATCGCTAGCCGTAAATGGCTTCCCATTCGACCATCGAACGCCGTGACGCAAATTGACCGTTAAGACGGTATCGTGCTGACTCCAAGCATACGACGTTCCTAAAATCGGTTGCACTTTGGAGGTATACGGATTAAAAAAGAACAGAGGTTGATAGATAAGCCCTTCTGTTCCCACCAATGCATGGCCAAATGGATTGAAGTTTTCCTCAAAGATTCCACTCGGTCCGGACACCACCACCAGTGGTTTACTGGGTTTGGTAGGTGCGGCGAGTGCTACGGAACCAAATGCTACAGCGGCCAGTGCGGCACTAAATAGCGTCGTCCTCAGGCCCGTCTTTAGGTGATGCTTCAGCATTGAAAATCCTCCCTGTCCGAAATCGAATCGATTCGATTTCTTAGTCGTAGTTCTACACCGTCAATTGTTGATTGTCAAGTATCATTTTCTAGTCAATACAGTTTTTAGACTTTTAGACGGCGCATTCCCATAGAGACCTGATGCAAAACTCGAAAGATCTCCCTTCGAGGATCATCGGCATGCGGATTTCAGGGTTCTAATATCCTGCATTTGGGGACTTATGCACCAGGCCTCTAGTGTCTCTGTAAGCGTGGTTCTCTTGCCTAAAACCGCGATCTTTAGAACTCTCGAAAAATTAATTTGAATGATTCCCAAAGGTTCTGGGTGGATTCTTCCCTCGGATTTTCTATAGAGTCCGTTCTCAATGAACACAGGAGTATTGGCGCTAGAGCTAATATAACAATAGTTATCCGATAAAGGCATTTTCTGTGCTCAACGAGAACTTAGCGATACGGTTGGTGCCTTGTCGATTGCACGATTTACGGTGTACAATCGCTCAGTCTAAGTTCCCGTGTGATCGAAGTGACGCTGGCGCACGCTTATGGGGGTTGACTTATCTTAAAGTTCATTTAGACTGTAATCGAATCGTTACGAGGAGATGATGCGATTGCCGACCATTCGAGATGTTGCTCGAACAGCTGGGGTATCGATCTCCACTGTGTCCTTGGTTTTACGGCAACCGCAGCGGGTTTCTGAAGGGACGAGAGATCGAGTACAGGAAGCTATTAAGTCACTCGAATTTCGACCGAACGGAACAGCTAGAGACTTGCGCATACGAAAGAGTGGCACCGTGGGAGTATTCCTACGAAATCTGAGCGGTCCTTATTACTCGGAGCTTATCGGCGGCATCGAACAAGTGGCGACGGACTTAAGTTTGACACCCATCATATGTGGGAGGTCCGTCGATCAGGAGCAAGGATCCATACGCTTGTTGCGCGAACGGAGAATAGATGGAGCAATCGTCCTAGACTTTGGCATTTCTCTATCCGAGCTTGTTCAATACTCCGGACCGCAGCTACCGGTGGTTGTTTTGAACCGAAGCCTTCCTGCGCCTTTGGCGTCTGCCTACATTACAGGGGTCCGGATCGATGATGACGGTGGCGGTTATCTTGCTGGCAAACATTTGATCGAACAAGGGTTTTTGCGCCCTGCCGTGATTACCGGTCCGATAGAAGCAGAAGCGAGTCAAAGTCGCCAACGGGGTTTCTTTCAGGCGTATGCAGAACATGGGATCGATCCGACCAACGTGCCGGTGATTCATAGTGACTTTACCGAGAGCGGCGGTGCCCAAGCCATGGAGACACTCCTCAATCTGGGGGGCGCGATAGATGCCATCTTTTCTGCCAATGACGAGATGGCGCTTGGCGTCTTGCAGACCCTAGCCACCTATGGTATCTCGGTGGACCAAATTGCGGTCATGGGATTTGACGACATTCCTTTGGCTCGGTATGTGCAGCCACCACTCACTACTGTTCACCAACCCATGTCTGAAGTGGGGGCGACCGCCATGGAACTTCTGGGCCGCGCCATGCATGGGGAGGAACGAATCCCGCCTCGCACACTCTCTACCAGCTTAGTGGTCCGGGCCTCAACGCCCAGCAAAGCGCGCCCACAATAAAGCGGTGCGGATTTTTAAACCACGAGGCAGGCATCAGAAGTAGCCCACGATGGTACGGGGAACACCCGTTTGGATCAGTGTGCTTAGGACCCGCGGAAATTTTTGGCACGGACCGAATGGCATGGTCAGCGGTTCGCTAGGCATCTATCCGATCCATTTCAACCTGAACGGCTGTATCCCAGGTGCCATGGAGACTGAAGTGCGTACGAACCGTTGGGCCCTGACCGATCGGAGATGCGGGGCGTCTTACCCAAACACTGGTCAAAGAATGTAAGACCTACGGTGGGTGTCGTAGCCCACTCGTGTGAGACTCGACACAAATCGGCACGTAACCTCTTCGACCTAGCGTGGCCTGCCGGCGCGTTAGCGCCCTGAAAGGTCCCGTCGATATAGGCTTTGGAGGTGATCCTGCCGGTATTGACCCTATGACTCCCCAACAACGGCCTGCGGATCCGTGCGGAACGTCACCTTCTGCGCGGCCTGATGCGCTTGGACCGCCCTAACAGACACCAGGGCGGTCTGCTCTGACCTTTGTACGGTCCATAGGCACCAGCGCACTTCGGGCATACAAACCCCTTGGGCCATCGTCGATCGAACAGGCGTCCTCATCCGAAAATTTAGCGTGTCAGGAGACCCCTGTCATCTAGGGCACCCTCCTCCGCCAGCCATCATTGACCCTCAATATGCCGAATTTCAGGGATGACGTTCATCGACCCGGACTCATCTGAGGATGCCGGTTTAGGAATGTCTCACTAAAACCGGCTAGGAAGCCCAGTGCTTCGATTCGTTCTCGGGTGCAAGTCGAGGGACCGAGGCGAAAAAGCAATCGGTGGACATCCCAGGAGATCTTCGAGCAGGGCTGGTCTGATCGTGGACAAGATTCCTACAGAAGGACCAAACTAGTAGAATTTGGTGTTGCAATTGCCATCGAGACCGCGACCGGAAACGGGTTCAGCGAACCGCCTGGATCTTTTATGAAAACTCTCTTAGACGCTCATTTCGATACGCTTCGCGCGGAGTTTGAGCACCATCCGGTCCGTACCGTTAAAGAAGCGCAGCATCGGCTCACCAAACTGACGGGGCTCGGCCGTGGTATGATCATTTCCTCTCCAGGCTCGGTCACAGCCCCAGTTCAGTACGGTCCTACCTCAAGCGATTGGGACTCGCACACCGCAAAGTGGCCCCGATTCCCGCGAAAGCGAAGCCCGAGGGCCAGGAACAATTTCTCGCCGAGGAATTGAATCCGGTCCTGGAGGAAGCCAAACCCGGCAAGCGTCACGTGTTCTTTGTTGATGCCTCGGACTTGGTCTTCGCGACCTTTTTAGGCTCCCTCTGGGGTTTTACCCGGATCTTTCTGCCCACTTAATCGAGGCGCCAGCGCTACCACGTGCTCGGGACTTTCAATGCCATTTCGCATGAGGGAGTGACCATCACCAACACCGCGTACATCAATTCGCAGTCGGTGGTCGACCTGCTTAGGAAACTCCGCGCCAATTTTCCGAACTCCCGATGACTCTCGTCTTAGATATACTGCCCGCGGGTCGAATTTAATGGTTTGATACCAAGGCTGTGCGTGTCTCAGCACCTTGCTGCATAATGGTTTTCCACCACGATGGCATTCTTCCAAAAACCGCAAACTATGACCCGCGCGCAGTATACACGCCACACCCTCGCCTGGGAGATCGTTTTGGGAGGCGCACCAAACTCACGATCCCTACCACCACCTGGATCGTGTCCGCTGACGACTCGGACCGCTCGTTAAATCGTCAATGAAAGCAGCGTTTCCTTAGGATACCGCCTTTCAGGCTGGAACTGGCCGAATGAATGCCCAGAGATAACCTGCCCATCCATTCGGCCCATGCTGAAAGGAGATCTGGCTCAAACCAGTCACGAAAATCGCCCCTTCAGCGGCCAAATAAAGCGAGCCTTCACACGAATCGATCCGGAGGCCGATTTTTCTCCGCGCGACACCGCTCCGTCTCCCTCGCAGGCCAAAAAACGCACCCTCGATTCTCCACCGAAGACTATGCTTGCAGAATTCCAAATGACACCGACTCCAAACCCGCAACTGTTCTGGGCATCCCTCAGTAGAGATTATAACGTCAGCAGTTCGCGGACATCGTCCTCGGTTAGGGCGCCTAACCCTTGGTCGTTGGCTTGCACCACTCGGTCAATGAGGTCGCGTTTTTTCCCTTGGAGCTCATACATCTTCTCCTCGATGGTGCCTTTGGTTATTAACCGAATGACTTGGACGACATTTTTCTGCCCAATTCGGTGCGCTCGGTCGGCGGCCTGTTCTTCGACGGCAGGATTCCACCACAAGTCGTACAACAAAACCGTGTCCGCTCCGGTTAGGTTAAGGCCTGTGCCCCCCGCTTTCAAAGAAATCAGGAAGATAGGCCGTTCTCCACGGTTAAACGCTTCCGTCAACCCCAGCCGTGCGCGGGTGGGAGTGTCTCCGTCCAAATAAAAAAAGGGCCACAACCGTTTCTCCAATTCCTCTCGAATAATCGCAAGCATCGACGTAAATTGAGAAAAGATGAGCATCTTGCGATTCGACGCCATGGCTTCGTCGACGATCTCCATCAGCAGGTCTAGTTTTCCGGATTCTCCGTCATAATTTTCGACGAAGAGACCAGGATGGCAGCAAATCTGGCGAAGACGAGTTAGACCAGCCAGGATTTTGAACCGACTGGCTCCAAAGCCTACCTCTTTGATGCTTTCGTTGGCCTCATCCCGCAATTGTTCCAAATAGCCCACGTAAAGCTTTCGCTGCGCAGTGGTGAGTTCGGAGGTTTCTACCGTTTCGATCTTGTCCGGCAGTTCCTTCAAGACGTCTTTTTTCAAACGGCGAAGAAGAAAGGGGCGCACCCGTTTGGCAACGGCCTCCGGCGTCATTCGCGAAAAGACGTCCTGGCTGCCAAGAAGCTCGGGGAAAATGGCATGAAAGATGGACCACAGATCGTCGAGCGAATTTTCCACGGGCGTTCCCGTCAAGGCAATACGCCGCGAACTCGGGATCGAGGCGACATTTTGCGCGGTCTTGGTCGCGCGATTTTTGATGGTCTGCGCCTCATCAGCAATTAGCGCATGGAACGGGTGCGATTGATACCAGGCGACATCGCGGAGCAAGAGCGGGTAGGAGGTAATTAACACGTCATAGTCGGAAGACGCGTCTAGGAGGCGCTCGCGCTCCTCGGGAGTTCCGGCCACGACGAGCACCTTTAAGCTCGGGGCAAATCTCTGGAACTCTCGCTCCCAGTTGTACATCAAAGACGCTGGGCACAAAATCAGTGCAGGATCCTTCAGGATGCCTTCTTCGCGTTCGGACAATAAGAAGGCGATGCTCTGAAGCGTCTTGCCAAGTCCCATATCATCGGCCAAGACTCCCCCAAATCCATAATGGGTGAGCGTCTTCATCCATTGAAATCCGAAACGTTGATAGTCCCGGAGAATATGGTGCAGGCTCTCCGGTTCCCTCGCATCCAGGCTTTCGGGATGTTTCAGATCGTCGAGCCAACGCCGTAGCAGTTTGCCTAGTCGAACGTTCGACGATTCTGCGGTGCCTTCGAGAAGACCCAGTCCTCTCAAGGCAGGAATTTTGACGGTGTCTTCAGATATCTCACGTTCCTTGAGATCGAGGTCAGCGACTAACGTTCGGATACCTTGAAAGTCTGGATCCCGCAACGAAAGAAATCGGCCCGATTGCAACCGATGATACGGCCGTTTTTCGATTAAGGACCGGAGAAGCCCTTGAATCTCCGTCTGATCCAAGTCTTCTACCTCAAAAGAAATCTCCAACCAATCCATGGTCGCGTTAAGGTCGACACGGGCCTTAGGAGTCGAGGTGGAGTGATGTATTAACCCATCGAAGCGATCGGTGGCATAGACTTCCATCAGCGTCTCCAGGGTGGAAATGCCTTCGGTCATGAATTCAAATATTCGTTCTTCCTCAGCCAGTACGAAGCGATGGTCGTTGACCTCAAATCCTTGATCGCTCAATAAGGTCAAGATCGTCGCTTCCCCTGCCGGATCGCGCACGACCACCCGCGCTTTTTCGGATGCCTTTTCGTCCGTCGCCAAAGGATCGATGGTGGCCGGGCCATAACCAAACTCTACGCGAGCAACGAGCGTGTCCTCCGGCCAATCGAGAAAGAGGCGGGCCGTCAAAGGAGCTTCGATCACCGCTTCGGTGACCGTGCTGGCCACCTCTACGACTCCCAGTTGCCGAGTGAGTGGCACCACCTTCGCCATGAATCCTTCCAGAGCGGACTTGGGGAGCTTGACGCTCGCCGTGTTCTGCTGAGCCATAACTTTCTGCAAATCCTCCAGAGGCTTGCCGAGCTCGCCAGGCATATCGTAGACCGCGTTTCTCGCAATGACGAAGTGATAGGCGGGCAGAATCATCAAGGTTTGCAAGCCTTCGGCCGAGAAACGATAAACTTCCTCAGTCAATTGCTCCAGGTGGAACCGAATGGGTAAGGGAAGCGGTTCCACGCTGACCGCATTTTGATTGACGGTGAAGGTGGTGGTTCGCAGGACAGGCCACAGCCGATCCCAGGCCAAGGGCGTAATCGAAAGGTATCGATCCGTCGAGCCTGACAACCCAAACGCCCGCGGCGTATAGTAGTCTAATTGCACGTCCGAACGATGCTGCAGGTCGATCAACACTTCAAACACTTCGCGATCCTCGCGACTGAACGTATGAACCGAGGGATCGTAGGTGAACGCCTTCGACAGAGGAATATTCGATCGATCCAATTCCTGGGTTAAAAACTTCCGCAGATTTTTAATCAAGTAAGTCCGCGTTTCTCCGATGGCCAGACTGAGAAACATGCGGGAGACTCGCCGATACTCATTGATTGGCGTACAAAATAGGTTGAACTGAGCCCGTATGGACGTCCGCGGATAGGCAGGCATTCGCCTGTCGTGTACTGGGGATAGTTCGGTGAGCAGGTCTTGGACTCGACTACGATCATAACGGCTAATTTGATCCACTGGCTCCAAGGCATAAATGTCTTGGAGCCTAATGGCTTCTCCGCTTTCCATCCATTCGATTCCGATGGCCGCTGCAACCTTGTGAATGCACCAACCTCCAGTCCTAGCGTCATCGCAGTTACAGTTCGCGACCAAGTCACTGCCTTGAACGGATATCTCCGTGGTCACGAAACCAGCGGGCATAAAGGTTTTGCCCACCCAACGTTGAGGCTCGTTGGGCTCTGGTTTAAGATTCATTTGGCGGCTTGTCCACAAGTGGTATCCCAGCCTGAACAAATCAAATCCCACCAGGGGCACAATATTAGGCAGATACTTATACGGCGGCATAGGCTACCACTCCTCTGACTGAGTACGCTCAACAATATTATACGGGTTCGAAGGCCATCGACACGACCTTAAAGTATTCGTGCAATATGGCTCCGAGGTTTCGCGATAATCTTCCACCAAAACCCCAGCTTCAACCTCTGGCGTTAACGATTCCCCATTGCCTGGCACCCGGGCTCTGCCTCAAACCTCCCGAGCATCTGCAAGCAAAGGCTCACACCCGCTTCGGCATGATCCGTCCACCCATTTGAGATTCGCCTCTTGACGCCGCCGAACCCATCTCCCCGCGCTCCTGCTTTGTATCGACTCGGAGGACGATGTTCTTCCTACCTCCAGGGTCGCTTTACAAGGGTCGAATCAGCGGCATCAACGTATATTTTCTATGATGGGCGACAATAATCGATTCTTTCCAGGCCTGCCACTCACGTTCCTGATCCAGGGCTCGGTATGCGTCTCGAACATATGCGGCGGCTAAAGCCGCCGTTTGGTATTCGCCATTCCGGCCTTCATTCATAATCGCTAAGGCTCGTTTCTGGAAGAATCGGACCACCCATTCGGCGCGTTCGGGGATCAGGGCTAGGACCCCTTCTCGGACCAACTCTGCACTGACCCCGTGCGCCTGCTCCATCACCCTGATGAGCTCATCAAGATGACGCTCCGAGGCCAAGACTCGGATGGCTTCCTCGGGAGCATAGCCATTCAGATAGACCGCATGCAATTCGGAAGCCAGTTCGCTCCAGTCTCCTGACCACAGTTCTTTGAGGCGGCGATACCTGTGAAAGCTGGGGTCTGCCCTCCAGGCGTTTCGATGAAGGCCGAGCAACTCCGCCCGATGTCCGCCCACTTCCGCCATTTCGGCTAGGCGCTTGGCCAGGTGGGGCGCATCACCCAGATCCCTCCACTGGTTCACGCCATATTGAAACGCTGTCTCGCCATCCAACCGAGCGATTTCGGTGACTGCCGTAAGAATATCGTGTTCGCGTTGCAAGTACTCCGTGCTGTAGGAAATAGCGTCCGACACCCTCTTTAGCTGAACCAGACGACACACGTGCTCGAGGTGAAGTCCCATGGTTTGCGCATACTGTAGGTAGCCTTGGTCGTCCCCTTGGCGGTCGAGACAGCGCAGCCACGATCGTCCCACCAACGTTCTGAAGTCTGGGTCGTCAACTTCCCCCTCCAATATCACCGGGATCCAATCTGAACCTTGCTCCATCACCCAAACGACCACTTCCAGCGCCTCAATGCCATAGTTGGACAGCTCCGCGTTCCACTCTTTCAACAAAGTCTCTACGGTCGCACGGTCTTTGGGCAGAAGCCGCGCTGCCATCATCGCATCCAGCCACACCTGGGACAGATCATGGAAAAAGCCATAAAGGCTCCCCGCTTCTTCATCGACGGTGTCCCACACGGTAACGATTTCCCCGGTCAGCCCGAGCAACATGAAGACCGCTTCTTCGCTCTGACCGTCGTCCATCCGGTCACGAATGAGAGCAACCATGGCCTCCAACTCAGCCAGGGCCTTCTCCGCCCTTTCTGGCCGATGCCGCTGATAACTGAGATCGCCCGCCACGGTGCGAACCTCCTCAGACACCCTCCGCATTATCGCCTCATAATCGCTGGAGGCCGCAATAGTATTCCTATCCTGACTCAACTCGCCTGCGATGAAAAATCGCGCCTCGTCATTCTCTTGAAGGCGCATCAAAAGATCGCGGCACCGTTCTACCGATAGCCGTTGAATTCTCCGGTTCAGAGGTCGCTCACGGAGCAACTCCTCCGAATCGACTTCAGCCGCCAACATCACCGCAACGGTGTGCGGACACCAGGCGTTCTTCCAAAGTGGGCAGCTACATCGTACGCTGGAAGGAGACCAGTTCTCACCCTCCTGCATCAACATAATCTGCACCTGATACCGGGGATCCTTGTCGGTTACGACCTCGGCTAACATCGTCGGCCGATCCCACAACATCCACGCAATCTCGCCACGATTCCTGCACTGCTCGCCTTGAGCAAACATTTCCATGCCAACAGACCGTTTGAGCTTATCCAAATCCACTACGATATTCACGACAGCCTACACTCCTTTTTACCACTTACCATCCCAGAAGAAATGGGCAACCGCTCATTATTGGCTTGGATCACATCCCTCATCATCGCACGTTTATACTGCACGCGCGTTACCTTTTACGATTTGGCGCCCAATCTGTTGGCGTCTCAACACCTTGATACAGCACGACTTCGTTACATCATTGCGTTCCCCCAAAAACAAACACTATGACCCGCGCGTAGTATACCACCATCAGCCAAACTCAGGCCCTCTCCGGGCGTATCCAAAATGGATCGTCCTTGCACCAGCGGGGTCACCGCCACTCACTTTTTTCCATCACTGCCTGCGAATAGTTCTGTGACTCGTCCAACAGGGTAATGAGAGCTACGGGCACTCCGCCAGGAAATTCCCTCGTCACAATTCACCCCCTGCAATTGAGGCCAGCCCTGGTCGTCGGGGTCTTATCGGTCGATTGTCAAAACCCGGCACCCTTTTGCTACCACGACGCATCGTTACGGTCATCCGTAATGACCTTCGCACTCTCGCACTCTTTGGCCCATCCAGGTCCATCTACTCCCACACTCACTCCGGATTCCGGGGCTGGCACAACTAGGTCTCGCTCGCAGCTAAACACCCGGTGCCCTCCCCCGAATCCCCAACAACTTGGTTTCCCAGCGTTGTCCCAGCCCTCTAGGATTCTTTGACAATCGCTAGATCCCACGGGTCAATCTCGATTACGTCGCCTACGGCTTGGTCGGAAAGCACATCCCATCCCACACGGGCGACGGGCACCTGTGTCGCTCGTGTCTGCATGTTGATGTAAAACGTAAAGCGCCCGCTATTCCCCACGCGCGTGGTCATAAATACGCCCGGCGGCGGCACGTGAATCGGCTGGTTGGCGACATCTTGGATGAGGGCGTTCACCAGATCGCGCTGGTACCGGACCCCGACGTACGTGACAATTCCTTGGCCGTAGCGGTTTTGGCTGATGGCGGTGTGGCCTGCATAAAATTTGTCCCGATAAATCCCAATCGGGTTCGCCGTGGTGGGTATTGCTGCCGAGCCTTTTGAGCCCACACTTGATCGTAGGAGAAGATGAGTCCCACCGAAGCGATTACCCGGGTGGGACCCAAGGCGTCCCCAATTCGCGCTAGTTCCCGACTGAGTTGTTGGATTTCATCATAGGCTCGTCGTGGTGATCCATCATGGCGCAAGATCCCATTGCGATTTTGCTCTACGTTGAATCGATTCGATCGCCAGCGATAAAATACGACCCCGTTGGCACCGCGCCCCAGATCTTGATAAGCCCATAGGCGCACAATACCGGGTTCGATGGCAAGATTGTAGGTACCGCCATTGAAATAGCCATTTTTCTGTTCCAGCAGCCAATAGGGCACCTCCTTCAACCCTCGGATCAAATCATGGGAGAAACACGCCTCGAAGTTGTCCGAATCGACCGCAGGATAGGTGTCCCAGCCCATAAAGTCCACGTGGTGTACCAGGTCTTGGAGATCTACCCAAGGATACGCCCCCATACTATTGTGACCAATAAATTGACCCTCACTATAGCGTCGGATAATTTGCGCCTGACGCTCTAAATGCCGGACGACGGAATCCGAGGCAAATCGTAAGTGGTCTAAAATTTGACTGGTCGACGTGGTCAACTGATCGGCACTCGGCAGATCCATCTCATCCCAGGCACTATAGGGTTGGCTCCAAAACACCGTACCCCAAGCGTCGTTCAAGGCTTTAAGACTGCCATATCGCGCTTTCAGCCAATCGCGAAAGTCTTGTCGGCATTGCTCGCAAAAGCAGGGGGTCCCCCGCAATTCGTTATCGATCGGCCAGCCAATGATCCTGGCGTCCTTACCGTAACGTTGAGTCCTGTGTCCCACGAGTTGGGCAATCTGGCTTTGCAGCCGACGATTATTATAGCAATAGCGCCCTCGGCCTCCATGGATCCGGTGAAATTCATCCGTGGCCACCACGTCGGGTACATTGCGCCACAACCAGGGCGGACAACTTTCGGTCGGCGTTCCCAAAATGACCGACAGTCCCTTGGCCGCCGCCAAGGCCAAAAAATCGTCGACCCATGCGAACTGAAAGCTCTCGGCAGTCGGTTGCAGACTCGTCTACGCTAATTCGGCAATGCGAACCACCTGGATTCCAGCGTCGACCATCAGTTGCGTATCCGTTTCCCATTGGTCTTTCGGCCAGTGCTCAGAATAATAGGCCGTGCCAAGATAAATGGCGTTGATGTCTACCTTGCATCATACCTCTCCTCGGTATCAAGATTTCTCGAATTAACGGGGGATTAAAGCCCCGGGGATCCGCAAGGGTTGGCATGCCCTCCTAAGATGGGGGGCCCGCCCCCCTAGAACGGGGGCTGTCCGTCTCGGGTGGGGACCATTTCGGGACTACCTATCACACCCTGATGGCTCCCTGACCTTTAGCGCGATGCGCGAATCGTACCGAAGATAGGCGCTGGGCAGATTCGATGGTGCCAAACCCTTGGCCCAGAGCTTGGCGCGCGCCTAGACACATCGTGGCTGCCACCGTCCCTCGACCCCGTCAGGCTACCGACAGCGACAACAAAACTCTCGGCGCGGCTTTTCGTTACCCTAAAGCATTCATTTGCCAGAGGAATCATCCCCTCCGAGGTGCGAAGAGAGGGACAATAGCGCTAGCATTTCGACAGCAGCCGACGCATCGCGCAACATGATCCCGTCGCGATCGTCCTGACTCGGCAAGTGCAGAGGCGTATCCGAGGACTTAAATTCTTCCAGTGCTTTGGCCATTGCCGACCCGTAGACAGGAAAAAGGGAGGATGCGATGTCGTATCGGTTCTCAACCGCTAAAAGCCCCCGCAATAGCACGGCATTAAACCACGGCGTAGGAGGAAGGGCTTGGCGTTCATCCAAAAACCCAGACAATCCAAGCACGCTGGTTTTTACGTGGTCCCGAAAACTTACTCCCCCGATGCCGTCTAAAAGCGCCATCGCCTGCAGCGGGGTCCCCGTATTGTAGGTATAAAGAGCGCGGTCGATGACGCCGCCAGCGACGGGCTCATTATCCCAATACCGACCGTCTGGGGCCCGCATGTGTTGAAGCCACCCCATCATCTTCCATACCGGAGCCAAGTCCGTCACCTCAGGGTCATTGTGGTAAAGACGCGCCGCCAAAACGACCGTCGGACCAGTCGAGCAGACATGCAGAGCCCGCTTCGGCTCTTCTTTCCAAAATACGCCTCCAGATTTCTCATCCATCCCTTGCAAGAGAAATCGGTACGTCGTTTCGGGGATTCCGAGGAAATCTGGGTGTTCCGCGAGGTCTAAGGCAGCCAGTCCGATCCACGCGTTGTCATCATAAAATGTGTCCCCAAGTGGGAGCCCAGTTCGCCGATTCGTGCTAGCAAATCCCCCCTTCTCGCGCCGGTAGCCGACCAGCCCGGCATAGAGCCGCTCCCAGTCGGTCGACGTCAGCGCGTCAAATGCTCCCGCCTGGCAAACCGCCCCGGCGGCGGCCAGCAACGCCCCAAATCCCCAGTTATACGCCCAGATAGGATCGCCCCGTCGCCGGGGCCGGGACTCATAGAATCCATCCATCGTGGAGGGATCCGAATAGGTGTCCATCAAACGCCTCCAACATGGTTGAATCATTGTACGCCACGGATTATCCATCGTATGGCCTCCTTAAAATTGTCGCGAGTGACGCCTCTCCGAAGCGGAGGCTTACGGGTTCATCCTGGTGGCCTTCCGGAAGCGATGGGCGCTTGACTCGGAGCCGTTGAGAACCCTTCGACGAGGGTCGTAGGAATCGCGATCACCTCAGCCTGACTGCTGGGATCCGTCATTTTACGCACTAGCAAACGCACTGCGGCCTGTCCCATGGCCCACTCGTCCTGACGCACATGCGTCAATTCGTACACCGAGTCAATGAGCCAGGGTGCGTCAAAGGTAATTAGAGATATCGACTCTGGACACGATCGGCCGAGCGTACGAAGCGCTTTTAGCGTATCCATGCCAATACGATATTCCGTCGCCAACACGCCCGACACCGCAGGATGGTTCTGGAAAAATCGCAACACCCCTTGGTAGCGTTGCTCCACCCGCGCCAAGTCTTCGTCCATCCGGTCCGAAGGCAGATCGCAGACAATCAAGTCGTCCTGGGCAGGAATCCCCGCCTCGCGCAACGCTCGTTCATAGCCGGCATAGCGTTGTTCTAGGGTTTCGGTATGCGCCGTCGGTGGCGATAAGAAGGCAACGGTCCGGTGCCCTTGCTCCAATAACCACCGTGTCGCGGTCCACGCGGCCTGTTCGTTTTCCGACCACACCGCGGACACCGGGATGCGGCTGAGCGGCTTGTCGACCAGCACCAAGGGCACTCGATCGAGATGCAGTCGCAAGATTTGAGCGTTGTGGTACTCACCGTTGACCGGGAAAATAATAAATCCCTGAGCACCTTGAGCTCGCAATCGTTGGATTTCTTCCGACTCGCCTTCTTGGTCGCCATGAGACAACCCTAAGAGCACGTCAAATCCTGCTTGGCGCAGCCCGTAATGTAGACTCGCCAGTAACCGCACGCCATAACTAGGAGACAGTTCCGGCATAATAATCGCGATTAACCCTTGCTTTGCCGGGGTGCGTGGGATCGCCGGACGTTCTTGCACGTAGTTTCCACGCCCTGGTTGGCGCACAATATACCCTGCTTTGGCAAGTTCATCCAAGGCGCGCTTGGAAGTGATTCGACTAACCTCGAAGCGCGTGGCAATCTCCAATTCTGACCCCAGCGCATCACCCGGGTGCAGCTGGTCCGATTGAATCGCCTGTAAGATCTCCTGATAAATTCTCTTGTACAACGCATTGTTTTGGCGTGTCATATAGTCCCTCTCGTCGACTAACTGCAAGTGGTGTCCATGGGACCTGGGCACTAACCCCATTGGGAGGATACAATTGGGGCCCGGATCACTGGATCATAGCCCAATACACGCAAAATCAGTTCGGCAAACATCGAATTCGCCCAAGAAAACCACGGACGTGTATACTCATTAGGATGGTCCACATGCACACTCTCATGCATCAAACCGGCACCGCCGTCAGCTCGAGCAAGCATTCTGACCATATCCCACACTTTGCCCTGAGAAGGCTCGGTCAGAGCCTCCATAATGACCGCGAGCGGCCACGCATGACCGACCTCTGTGTGGGCACTGCCCACCCCCGAAAGGGCCCGTCCCTGATAATAATAGGGATTGTCCCGACTGAGCACAAACCCGCGCGTGTTTTGATAAACCGGATGGTCTACCGAGCAGAAATTCAAAAAGGGTAGGGAGAGTAAACTCGGAATATTCGCATCGTCCATCAATAAGGCGTGGCCGAGTCCATCAACCTCATAGGCCCAGATCTTCCCATAGCGCGGAGTTTCCTGAAGACTGTATTCGACAAGACCCGTCAAAATATCCGACTGCAAGTGTTGAGCCCGGCGGCGAATATCGTCGTCATGCCAAACGGTCATCGCCCACTCGACGATAATGTCGAGCGCAACCGCAAGAAACATTTCAGCGGGAACGAGGTAGGGATAGGTCGTGGCATCGTCACTGGGGCGAAATCCCGACCAGATCATTCCTGTCGGACGGGAGACAGGCCCTAATCCGTCGCGCAACAAGGTGTCGGTGGGTGCGCTATGCGGACGTTGGAATCGATACGCGCTAAATGCGTCATGTTCTTGCTCACCTTCCAACACGTCGAGCGTGCGAACCACTGCCTGGCGGGGGAGACCGTCCAACACGTCCACTTTGCCCGTACGGTGAACATACATCCACCACAGCCGAATAGGATGGGCCAAGGAGTCAATCTCAAACTTGCGTTCGTAAACCCACGGGCCCATTTTGGTCTCATCGTGGGGAAATCCGTGTTGGCCGCTGGGCGTTTGGTTAAACGCATTAGCATAGGGATCTTCCACGATGTAGGCCGCTTGGCGCAAGATAATCCCATGGATCAACCGTTGTAGAAATTCGTCCGTGTTGGTAAACCGGACGTAAGGCTCAAGTTGCGCGGAGGAGTCTCTCAACCACATCGCTGGAATATCCCCGGTTAACACGTAGGGCAGTTCGCCTTCCTCCCAACGCACCGTGGTCTCGATGGTATTCAGAAAGCACCGGGCCGCCATGTCCGCCAGATATTTGTCGTCAATCGCCTGTTTCAAATGGTCAGTCACTCGGGTGAGCGTAGGGTTTTCCGTCCATGTGCTAATCATCAAGCCATCCCTTCTGTCTATCCGTGTGGTTTTCTAAAGGGGTCGTCTTCCGCTGTCAAGATCCTAGGGCGGACAGGATTCAAAATTTTGGGTTGATCCGCCAAAAACCCCAGCACGTTCATTATAAACCGCAAGGGCTCACCGTTTGTGAACCCTTGCGGGGTGTTCTACATTACGAGGGGGGAGCCGTCTTGATCGCCTGATTGATCTCATACACCATGTGGTTCACGCCCTTATAGGTCGGCACTTTATCCATCAAAATGTCGTTCCACTCCGCAGTAATCACATTATCGGCATTACTCGCCCAAGTCGACAAGAACTTACCAGGATTCTTCAGCGGGGCGGTCAGTTCATATTTTACCGACTGACCCACCGAAGCTTCTCCATCCTTTTTCAGCGTGTTGAAGTAGGAAGAAGCCGCGGGAACATAGGCGGGTGACGCCACCGGGTGTTCGCCCAGCATGGTGCCAAGACCGTCGGTATCGAGATATGATAGCACCAGCCAGACCGCACTGGGATCGGCGATGTTGGACGGTGAAGCTATTCCGACCGCGTCGTAAGGCTGAACATTCCTTTTGACAATCGGCTGTGGTGCCCATCCCCATTGAAACTTAGGACTATCCTGCAAGATGCTCGTCGTAAGCCACTGGCCGCCGCCCATCATGGGAACCGTGCCCGTGGCAAACACGGCGGTGGAATTCGAGACCGTATACGTCGGAGGCGCTACGGAACCGTTCTTGATCGCCTTCACCATCAGTTCCGTCCCATCGATGAGTTGTTTCGCGGCCGTAATCTTCGTGGGATCCGCGATGCGGTTCTCGAAAGGCACACCACCCGCCGATTCAGCGTATTGGCCCATATACCAGACATCGTTATTCGGGGTAATTACGCCATAGCGGGTGACTTTCGATCCAGACTTTTGCGTCAGCACCTGGGCGTCATGGTAGAACTGGGCGTAGGTCCATCCGACCTTCGGTAGCGGCAAGTGTGCCGCCTTAAAGAGATTGGCGTTATAGTAGTAGCCGTACGTGTTCATCATGGTAGGCAGTCCATAGAGTTGCCCATTGACCCGCCAGTTCACCACGGCATCGGGGGCGAACTTTTTAAGACTAAACCATGGCACCCCGGGGTTCTTCGCATATTTTGTCCAGTTGTACAGAAGCTTCTGGGCTCCCCAGTCCTGTTCGTGTTCGTTGCCTGACCAAAACAGGTCCGGAAGGTTGTGCGCCGTAAACATGGTATCGAGCTTCTGGTAATAATCACTCGAAGGCGTCGGGATATTTTTGACGTGAATCCACGGATACTTTTTCTCGAGCGGTTTCATCGCATTCAGAATCAATTGATTGGTGTGAGCGCTTTGCCACGTCATCAACGTCACCGTCACCGGCTTGTGGCCATCAATAAGACGGGGATGGGCGGAAACGGTTCCTACGGTGCCCATGATAAGGCTGGTGGCGGCCACCAGGCCGACTGAGACTTTCCCATAACCCTTCATTGCTGTCCTCCTTGTTTTGTTCGCACTTACTCACGCTATGGTGCCGCTCAAACTTTCAAGCGTCCCGGTAAAATGAGGCTCAAACCTGGAACCTGTGGGTCTGTTCTATTCCACATCCCTCCTTTCACGTGCCGTCCTCCTAGCGGAGGGAGGCGCTGCCCAAAGAACCCAGCCCTTGCATAAAGTACTTTTGGGCCACAAAGAAGATCATCAGCGGGGGAAGCATGTAGATGAGATCGGTGGCCATATATTCATTCCAGGGCGTGTTGTAGATCCCACTAAAGGAAGCCATGCCGAGAGAGAGCGTCCATTTAGGCTGTGAGTACAAATAGACTAAGGGTTGCAAGTAGTCGTTCCACGCCCCTTGGAAGGAGAAAATGGCCATGGTAATCCACACCGGTCGAGTCATCGGAATCATGATCCGGGTCAAAATAGTGAAATGTCCGGCCCCATCTAATTTGGCCGCTTCATCTAAGGATCGGGGTACCGAAAAGTAGTATTGACGGGCCAGAAAAATAAAGAAGGGATTCCCAAACCATGCCGGCACAATCAGCGGCAACCAGGTGTTGTACCAACCAATGCTGAGATACAGGCGAAACATCGGAATCAGGCTCACAATACCTGGAAGCATCATGCTGCCCACGAAGACGTAAAACCAGATTTTTCGGCCGGGAAAACGAATTCGCGACAGCCCATATCCGACAAACATGGAACTGGCCACGGAACCGATGGTCGACAAGGCGGCAATGATGGCGGTGTTGATAAACAAGCGAGAAAAGTGGACGGCGCGCATTCCCGCCCCAAAGTTTGCCAGGTCAAAGCTGTGAGGAATGAACTGCGGCGGCAAATGATAAATCCCGTTATTGGTTTTGAGCGCTGTCGTGATCATCCAAAAGAATGGCAAGAGCATGATTACCGAAAATCCTACAATCATCACCACCACCACCAGCTGCCGACTCGTCCATCGACTCCGGTGCCGAGTGGGACCCACCGGTATCGCCTTTTCCGTGTTGACCATTAGAATGCCCTCCTATTCACTGTCATTTTCGGTATAGACCCACATCGAGGAAAGACGAAACGTAAAGATGGTGATAATGATGATGGCAATGAAAAGCACCCAGACTTGCGCTTCCGCCAAGCCGAATTGCTGATTCTGAAATGCATTTTCATAAATGCTGTACATGAAGAGGTTGGTCGAGAAGCCGGGGCCGCCGCTCGTCAGAACGGCCGGTTGGTTAAACGCCTGCATCGAGCCAATGATGCCCATGACCAGAAGTAGAAATAAGATGGGGCTAATCAGGGGTAAAGTCAAACGGCGAAAGATGGCGAAATCTCCTCCACCGTCGAGCCGGGCGGCCTCATAGAGTTCCTGGGGCACAGATTGCAGTCCCGCCAGAAAAATGATCATCGTTCCGCCCACACCCCACAGCCCGATAATCACAATCGCGGGCAGCGCCATGGTGTAACTCCCCAGCCACATGCTGGTCGGCAAGTGGAGCGCGCGCAAGACTTCATTAGCAAATCCAAACTTGGGATCGTAAATGAACTTCCACAAAGTCAATGTGGCAATCGACGGCAGTACCACCGGAAGGTAGAAGATAGTACGGAACACGCGAATGCCGCGAAGTTTTCGATTCAACAGCATCGCCAAGGCCAGGCCTAAAATCAGTGAGGAGGGAACTGACATTAAAACAAACAGGCCTGTCGCCTTGAGGGATGGCCAAAACGCGATATCATGCACAAATAAATAGACGTAGTTTTGGAGACCAACGAACACGGGCGTGCTGACGCCGTTCCACGCGGTCAAGCCGTAGTACACTGAGGTCACCAATGGATACAGGACGAAGACGCCCAACCCAATCAGCGAAGGCAGGATAAAGAGGTATCCGATCAGCGCATCATGGTTGCGATGCCTTTTGTGTCGTACTGGGTGCTGTACCACAATCATTCCTCCCTAGGATGGATGGCTCGTTGTTGTTTCGCGGCAGCGATCGGGCCGCGTCACTTCGTTTGGTTTTGGGCGGTGGCGAGCATTCCGAAAAGGCGCAAGGTCCCTCCTTGAGTTAAGAGATCCACGCCCACTGCGGGATTGTTGAGGCCCGTCCAGTTACTACCATACACCCCACTGGAAAAGCGATCATATCGAATGGCGAGGCTCGCCTGCCGGTCGAGGGGTATCAGCCACTCGGGATTATGACTGGTTTCCCACAACATATCGAAGCCCCGCAGCAAGATGGCGTTAAACGGCGCATTCGATGTTCCCGCATCTTCGACTAACACGCCGTCTAAAGGGTCGACGAAGGCCGAAATTGCGGCGACTCCTAGCTGTTCGGCTCGGTCAAGATAGAGCACGTTGCCCGTGGCGCGATAGAGTAAAACGTCCGCTTGCAGAGCGACACCCGTATCGTAGGTATAGGGAGTCCCCGCGACGACCCCAGAAAGGCTCATGCTGTCGTTGTAGATGCCATTAAGTCCGCGCATGTACGTCCGGTCCCACGTGGATATCGTCGTCGCCCAAGATAAGTCCTTGGGATTTTTCGTCACCAGATACAGCCGAAGCACTGCATCCAGGAAACTCCCCGTCGCGGTTTGGGTCCGGCCTTGGGTATCCTCGTTGAAGTATTCGCCACCCGCCGGAGGGTCGGAGGTATTCCAACCACTTTCTAGAAACGTCGTATCCACCTCCGCTTCCTTCAAGAACGTCGGGTTCTTGGTGTCTTGGTAGGCACGAATGAGGTCCGAATCGGTCCACCCGTTATCATCAAAATAGGCCGTGCCACCCCCGCCGCTCGCGACGTAAGACTCATACCCTGGGGGAGTGAGGTAGACGTTATAGTATTGCTCTAACCCTTTATTGGCGGCAGCCAACGCCTGGCTCACGGCGGATGAGCCTAACACCGAAGCACTCGCCGTAATTCCGGCCATCGCCTGCGTGAACGGCCACAGGTAGGAGTACATTAACTGCGGCCCCTTCGGAGAGGGAAGATTTTCTAGCGGGTAGTAGAGTTCAACATAGAGATCGGTGCCGGACGCCTCATAGGTCGTTTGCATCGCGGACAGGAGGTCCCGGTCCGCCACGGCGTAATTCGGGGTGGGAGGCGCCTTGGGTAGCACCCCCTTAAGCGCCCAGTCCCAAAGCGCGGTCGTCACTGGCATATGATCTTGGGTATGCCGAGCCACTGACAACGTGGTCAGAACCACCCGGCCCTGACCATCCCGGGCTCCTATGGCCACCGGCTGCATGCGAGTGCCTACCTGACCCTCAGCCAGCGACTGATACACCGAGGGGGCCTGGTAATACGCAGCGGCCGCCTGATCCCAACTTTCAGTGGTTCCGTTCCAGACGACTTGGTTGACCGTCGCCGGGGTAATAGTCACAGCCAAAGACGCTGGCAAGGGAGCGGATTCCTGGTCACCAAGGTCAATAAATCGCCCTCCATGGTTAAGCCACGTCTGAAACTCGCTGGCATGTTTACTGAATCCTTGTTTATAGCCATTTTGATCCGAAAACCCACTATCGGACATCACTAAGACTTGAAAGGTATCGAGGTTGGCCCATAAGTCTGCCCGCGGATAAAAATCTTCGGCGTGGTTCGGTTTGTACCAGAAGAGGCTGACATTGTACCCCATTTGTGTCAATTGCCAGGCTGCATTTAATTCCAGATCGGCTTCGTTGCTGACTGGGGTCGCTGGCTTGGATGAGGAAATGATGGTTTTCGGATCGCTAACCAATACCGCTACCCGAATCCCGTGTTGCATTGGAATCGTGGGATCGAGACTAGCCACGGTCGGGGCTGTCACCGTTTGAGACTGGGTTCCAATAGCGGTCACGGCCGACTTCCAACCGAATCCTATCATATGATGACGCAAGAGACTGTCGGTGGCCAAGAGATAGCGGGCGGTCACGGCAACGCTGGAAGCATTCGCCCCCCGTTCGAATGTTCCTGTCTCTGGTCCCACCGGAGGATGGGCCAAGGTGCCGAATCCCCCATCTGGGTTTTGCAAGGTCAGTCCGTAGTGATATTGCATTTCTGCCATATCCGGCAGGTCCGCATGCACACTAGCGATCACGTCATTGAAGGTGCTAATCCCGTTTGCCCAGTCCATCCAGGTGTAGTAGCCGGGGCCGGCTTTAGCCCCGTATCCTTGATACGCAAAACCGAGTTCAAATAGGGCACCCACCTCACGCTGAGCGGCGACCTGATTCGTCTGCAAATTCCACAGAGTAGCCGATATAAAGTCGGTTGTCGTCGAGCGGCTGATCCCGTTATCGTTTAATAGCGCCGCGGTCGCTCGATGAGCATCCGTCGTCCACAAAAGATGCTCTGCGTTCGTTCCTGCCACGTCTCCCGCGAGGGTCAGTGCGGTGATGGCCACTGCGTTAGCCTCAGCGGGACCTGCCGGTGCGTTGACTGCCGCGGTAAACGATCCCCATACGGGTGAAGCGAAGGTGGTCAGGGCCCGGGCGCCTCGGGTGATGGCACTCATGAGCGTAGCCCGTTCACTAGCCGGAGACAGTTCAGCCACCGTGGCCAGAGCCCACAGCACGTGGGCACTGGCCCCAAGAGTCGCCGTCGCCGACGGATTCAAGCTCTGATTCCAGCCTCCTCCGACCGCCTGCTCCTGGTCGAGACGCTGAGCAATCCCCTCTGCGATAGCTAGGTGGCCATTTTCTGCGAGAGCCACGGCAACATAGGCGCTGGTATTGGCCGGGGTGGAGAGCCCGTGGCTTCTCTTTATTCGTCCGTGGACAGAAACATGAGCCTCGACGTACCCCAGGGCTTTTTGATAGGCGGTGGTATAACTTTCCGGAGTCGACGCGTTGAGCGCAACCGGCAGAATTGGAGCAGATACCGACACGCTGCTAGCGTTTGACGGTATCGTGGGATCCGCTGCCCACACTGTTCCTGTCGTCCCGATTAAGAGAAAGATTCCTAGCGATACCGCCATCCCTTGGCGCAGCATTTCGTTCTCCCCTTCTCTGCCGAGGTGAGCCACGGTTTTTTACCATCTCTGGCGAAAGCAATTGCTACAAGCCCTACACTCCGGCATTTTTCTCTAGTTATTTAAAAATCCAGTCGTCCACCCTAATCGAGGGGGTCCGCGATCAGAGGACCTGGCACTCCTAGCCGTCTTCGGCCGCGCTCTGACCCGGTCCATTGCCGCCTGATATCACTGCAGCAAATTCTTGGACCCCAGCCCCGGAGGAAACGTTCCCAGAGTGGAAAGCATTCCGAAAAGGCGGAGTGTTGCGCCTTGGGTCAGCAAGTCTACCGCAACCGAAGGTTGGTTGAGCCCTGTCCAATCTTCTCCATAGATCCCGTTGGGCAGTCGATCGTATCGCGCCGCAAGTTCACCCTGGCGCTCGAGGGGGACGAGCCAGGACGGATTATGATCCGTCTCCCACAGCATGTAGAGGCCCCGCAGATAAATCACATTGAAAGGCGCATTGGAGGTGCCTGCATTTTCTACCAACACCCCGTTTAAGGGGTCAACAAAGGCCGTGATGGAGGCGACCGCTAATTGCTCAGCGCGCTCCAAATACCCGGGGTTTCCTGTGGCTCGGTAAAACAGTACATCGGCTTGTAATATCACTCCGGTATCGTAGGTGTAGGGGGTGCCACTGACGGCTCCCGCGGCGCTCATGGTATCTTCATAGATGCCGTTTAACGACCGCATGTACGTTCTGTCCCAGGTAGAGACCGTCTCAGCCCATGTCAAATAGTCGGGATTCTTGGTGACTAGATATAGCCGCAAGAGCCCGTCCATAAAACTTCCGGTCGAGGTCTGCGTCCGACCGCTCCCGGCCGTAACATTCCAATTCTCACCCCCCGGCGGTGGATTGGTTTGATTCCATCCGCTCTCCAAGAAGCCGATATCAGCTTGGGCGGCACTGAGAAACTGAGGGTTACTCGTATCCTGATAAGCCCGCAATAAATCAAGCACGGTCCACCCATTGTCATCATAGTAAGCGATGCCTCCGCCAAGACTGGCCACATAGGACTCATACCCAGGAGGCGTTAGCGCCGAGTCGTAATAGGCTTGTAACCCATTGAGGTCATCGGTCAAGGCGGTGTTCAGGGTCGGTCTCGGAAGTGCCGAGGCACTGGCGGTCACTCCGGCCATGGCCTGAGTGAATGTATACAGATACGAGTACGGGTTTTGCGGAACGGTGGGATTCGAGAGCTCACGGTACAAGTCGGTGCCGAGCACCCCGTAGACGGACTGCATGGCCGCATATAACGTTTGGTCAAGCGTGGGATACGATGGGTTCGGAGCCATCGTGGGTGGCATCCCTTGCGTAGCCCAATTCCATAAAAACTGGGTAATCGGCAAATGGTCTTGGCGGTGGCTGGCAACGTTTAAGGTTGTTAACACGATCCGCCCCTGACCCACCTGAGCACCCACCGCAACGGGCACTGCTGCCGACCCTGACGATCCCGTGATCAACGTTTGGTATCCGGCATCTTGACTGTAAAAGGCGCTGGCCGCATCCGACCAATCCAACGAAGCACCCTGTAAGGACACTTGGTCGATTGACTCCGGAGTTAGTTGCACGGCCAAAGGCCCCGGTAAGGGAATGGGCCCGTTATCCCCTAAATCAACCAAACGACCGCCGGCTTGTAACCAGCTAGTCAGTGTGCTCGCGTTACTGGCAAACGCGGTCTTATAGCCATTTTGGTCTTGAAATCCGTTGTCAGAGACAACCACGGCTTGAAAGGTATTGAGACTTGGCCATAAGTCCGACAACGGATAATAATTCTCAGCGTGATTGGGCTTATACCAGAATAGAGTGACCTGATACCCGAGTTGCGTCAATTGCCATGCGGCATTGAGCTCGAGATTGGCTTCATTCGTCCCGTCCGTGGCCGGATTTTCGGTTGACACGGTGGTCGATGGGTCGCTAACCACTACGGCGACTCGAATCCCGTCTTGCATGGGAATCGTAGGATCCAGCGAGGCGACTGGAGGCGCCGCTACCGTCATCGTCCCGAGAGCGCGGGACACCACGGCTGATTTCCAACCGAATCCGATCTCCCGGGCTTGCAAGAGGTCGTCTGTGGCCAGCAGATAGTGACTGGTTACCGACACACTAGACGCGTTGGGTCCGCTTGCGAACCCGCCTGTCTCGGGGCCAACCGGAGGATGAGCTGACGTGCCGAATCCGCCATCGGCGTTTTGCAGCGTCAATCCGTAGTTGTACTGCATTTCGGCGTTGTCAGGCAACCCCGCATTCACACTAGCTATTACATCGTTGAAGGTGCTAACGCCATCGGTCCAGTCCATCCCGGAATAGTATCCGGGCCCGCTCTTGGCTCCGTAGCCCTGGTACGCAAACCCCAGGTCAGGCATCGCTCCTACCGCTCGTTGAGCGGCCACTTGGTTGGGATCCAAGTTCCACGCCACGGCGGCCAAAAAATCTCGGGTACTGACGCGGCTAACGCCAGAGTCATTGAGCAAGGCGCTGTCCGCCTGATTGGCCATGAGAGACCACTGTTGCGCCTGTAAACCGCCGACCAAACCCGCCACCTGACGTAATGCCACGATCGCGATGGCATTATCTTCGGCCGATCCTACCACCGCATCCGAATTGCTAAACGTGCCCCAGGCAGGGGAATTAAAGGCGGACAAGGCATTGGCGCCAGTCGTCATGGCCGGAGTCAGCGTCTCGACCGAGGCGTTTCCCCCATAGCCTGCGACCTCGCTAAGTGCCCAGAGGACTCGAGCGCTAGCTCCTAAGGTGGGTGCTTCGCCAGCATCGAGTGACTGATTCCATCCGCCGTTGGCATTTTCCGTTTGTACTAAATACTGGGCGATCGCTTCAGCAATCGCCACCTGCCCATTTTCGGCCAACGCGACGGCCGCCCACGCCGTACTGTCCGCTGAAGCCGGTTGCCCGTTGCCTGCGGTCACCATTCCTTGCAAAGAAACATGTTCTTCAAGATAGGAGAGCGCACTTTGATAGGCAGACGAATAGCTGGACGGGGTAGAAGCGACTAGTTGAATCGACTGATATGGACTGTTACCCGCGAAAGGCGGTCCCGGCGGGGCAGCCGCCATGGCCGCTCCGCCCCCAAACAAGAGAGCAACCGAAGAAATCCACGGAAATGCTCTGCTCACCATATGTAACCTCCCTATCGGTGCCGATAAAGGTATGTGTTAGATAATCAGGTAATCCAACTTACAGTTAATTATCGACCACTGTACCAAAGTTCAATAATATATGCAATATACTTTGATGCAATATTTATATTGATTGTATCTGGTCGTCTCCGAATATACTCGGTAGATATTCGTGTCGATTCTTTCTCTCATGACGAGTCAAAACGCCGAGGATTCTGTATCCTCTTGCATCTACTCCTGCGACGTCATTCAACGAAGGGCGTTTAGGCAATCCGATGGCAACTCTGCTACGGATGATTCGAGACGGCCACCTCATCAACAAGGCGTTAGAGGATAACCATTAGCGATCACGCTCAACGTCGCTTGAGATCCCCGGAAGACATCCCCCTTTCCTAACCGGTCGACGCCGAGTGTGGGGGACAGGAAATTCGGACGAACGCCGTGTTCCAGAGAACCAGACTTGTGGGTCTTCGCAACTTCGGGTTGCGATGAAGGTATCCGCACCTTTACTGGAACGGCCGCAATATCACGAGGAATTCGACTGGGCCGAGAATCTGGGCTGTAGCCTAGACTACACTAGGCCGCGACGGTCTGATGGAAACGCTGGAACGCTTTGCTATCGACAGGCATGCGAATGGCTGGGATTTCCAGGGCAACCTTTTTACCAAGGATCTTATCAGCGCCTGCTACGGCGATTCCGCGCATTTCGTGTTTGCCGCCCGATTAACTTATCGGCAACCAAGCGTCACCGAGGCATGGATTCCCTTGCCCACGCTGGGAAGACGCTCGGAGCCAGCACCGCATATATTCATTCCTATTCAGCCATTAAGTGCTTTAGACGCATGGAGGAGAAATTTAGCGAGCTGGCCATCATCTGGATATAGGCTACTACGGTTGAACAACGTTTTCAGTTACATGCACACACAGATCACTCAGGAACTTTTAGTCGGGTAGAGCACCCATACGCTATACTGCGCGCGGGTCAAATTTTTCGTTTTTGGGAGAAGGCTATCGTGTTGAAAAACCATTGTGCAGCAAGGTGTTGAAACGCCCACAGCCTTGGCGTTAAATCGTTAAATGTGATCCGCGCGCAGTATATCCCAGGGTAAATAGAGCTCCATCGGTAGGGTCATAGACGCTCTTCTGACATTTGGCTTGGGCCATTGCGTTGAAGCGATTTACCTCTGCAGTGAAGGTGGAGGTGTATCGGTTGGCCTCGTGAAGATCCCTGATCCCCGATGTCCTCGACTTTGCGTGCTTGCTTCCTGAGCACCCGCTATGGTATCTTCAATGAGAGTGGGATTTTCCCACCGTTAGAAAAGGACGAGCGTCCATGAGCAAACCCTTGGCGATTCGGATCGATGACAAAGGTCGTATTCAACTGCCCCAGGCCTTGCGTCACACCTTACATCTGGAACCAGGCGACGTGTGCTTTTTGGAAATGGATGCCGGCACTTTACGGGTGATTCGTGCGCACAATCCGTTTGATCTGCTCGCACGGCAGGCGATTGACGAGGCCAATCATGGGGAAATGATTCCTTTAAGCCAACTCACTCCGACCCGAGATCCCGATGCCTCCCCATCATGATGGTCCTGCTTTCCCGTGCGGCCGCCAAAGATTTGAAAAAATTCGATCCCTCGGTGTACCAGAAGGCGTTGGACGCCCTGAACCACCTGGAAACCCACCCTTTGGCAGCACGTCGCCTTCAAGGGAGTTTGGACGGAGTGCGGGCATTCGGTTTTCATGCGGCAGGCGTAGCCTATCGTCTGGCCTATATTGTCGATGCCGATCGCTGCCTCGTGTTTCTTATTGGGCCCCATGAAGGCTTTTACGCCTAGGCGGCAAGACGTTTTTGAATGCATACCCCCGCGATTTCCCCAATCGACCGGGCTCAGGCATCCACCGAGTTCCTGGGCGACGTCTCGGTGGCCTTTTCGGTAGGGGGGGTGGGTTTGGCGTAGGCTTGTTGGCGCTACTGCGATCGGTCATCACTTCGGCTAACGTCCGTGTCATCCCCGGACTGCGCCGAGGACTTTCGGACTGGTCCTAGGATCGCCATGGTCGGATGACCATTCCAGGTCCCTCGGGAAACGTAGGGGCTGAAATAGCGCCCCTAGGGAGGCTAGGGAGCGGGTTAAGCGAGGTCCCGTAGAAGGGCAAAACGGCCCGCCGTGAGAAGGCGATTCTTCCTTAGATCCATCATCCGGGTCGATCCCCATCCTGACCGCGTTGCCACGGCCGCCGCCGACGGGGTGTAGCCGGGCGGTCCATCGTTTCTCGCAGGTGGTTTAATGCGTCGACCAGGCCTTGCATGGTGACTCGCAGGGCGTGGATCTCCTCCCTCTGCCCATTGATCGTGGTATTGAGTCGTTCAACAACTTGTGCAGGATGTTCGAGATGATCGGGAGGAATAATGTCTACCGTTTGTCGTTGGACATGTCGTCCGACATCGAGCTGAGCCAAGGATTCGGGATCGATCCGCCATTGCATTTTATAGCCGACGTGCTCGCCTACGAGTTTTCCTTGTGCTAAGTAGCGTTCGATGGTCCTCGTTGTATGACCGAGTCGGGTTGCCGCTTCTTCTTTGGTGAGCCATCCGGGATGGGCGCCTGGCATGTGGGTTCTCCTTTATCGTACGACATGTCGTACGATGACCCTTCGGTACCAATCCTAGAAATCCCGCGGTTCCTCTCGCGATGCCTCGGGAAGCGTCTGTTGCGCCATACGATAGACCGTGGCCCGACTCACTTGCGTCATCGCACAAATATCGTTGACCGTGAGATGATTGGTGTCTCGGTGGGCCAAGAGATCCAGGGCATGCACCAGGCCTGAGTGATGCGCCGTATAGGTTCGGGGGCGTCCGTGATAGACCCCCCGAGCTTTTGCGGCCGCAATCCCTTCAAATTGGCGCTCGTGAATGAGATCCGCCTCAAACTCGGCAATGCCCGCTAAGACCGTAATCAGGAGTTTGCCAATCGCGGTCGACGTGTCCACCACATCTCCACCGAGATTCAGGACCACGAAGGCCACCTTTTGCTCAGTCAACCGGACCATAGTCGTGAGTGCATCTTGGGTGCTCCGGGCAAAGCGATCCAGTTTCGTGACCACGAGAGTATCCCCGGCTTTGACGTGATCTAGGAGGGTGGCCAATTGCGTGCGAGAGGGCAGCGTCCGACCGGAACGCTTTTCTTGAAAGATCGTATGGCAGCCGTAAGCGGTCAATTGATCGACTTGCATCTCCAGACTTTTGGGTGGTCGATCTGACTCGCGCATAGCCGTATATCATGGGGCGGGCGATCTCTCCGCAAATTCTACAAGCATAATGAGATAAGCATACGAGGCCCTGGAAGCGGCGACAAGCCGTACCCCACGCCATGTCTCAAATGGGTTTACGCATACGAGACACTGCGGGCCTCTCATCAGAGTCCGCTTGGTAGGACACGCATTCATTCCCGTACCAGGCCGCTTCGTCAGAGCCTTGAGTCGCGCAGATCCATCTCCGCCTACCAATGGTGTTAACTTAGGAGCCTTGAAATATTAACCTTCCATTTGGGGCCAATCGGCTATGGACATCTAATGTTACGGAGCATATAATAAAGGTTCTGGGATCCGGACGTCCGCAGGGAGAATCCCTACGGACGTCCTAGGAACAGGGCTGGAAAATCTCTCTGGGATTTGCTACGCTTCGTTATAACTTTGAACGAAACGGAGTGATACCCCTGGATGATGACCCTTGATGAAATCGCTGATCTCGATCGCTCGCCATATACTCGCCTCTTCGACCTATTGCAACCGCATTTGGACGAAAAAACAAAACGCTTGGTCGGTGCGGCCATGGCCGATTCGGTCGGGCGCGGAGGCCAACGGATGGTCCAAGAGATTACCGGCTTATCGTCGCATACGTTGAAACTAGGTCACGACCCGTGGACTGGTGTGCAGTCCGTACCTAAAGATCGCATCCGGCGGGTTGGGGGTGGCCGCCAGTCGATCACGGAGATCTACCCGGATATTGAAACGGCACTGCTGGCTCTCGTGAAGGAAAGCACTCAAGGAGACCCAGAATCGCCGTGATTGTGGACAAACAAAAGCCTCAACCATCTCGCCGAAGCCCTTACTACGCAAGGGATGCCGGTGAGTTCTCAGACGGTCTCGTGATGACTCGCTGCTCATCACGATTCCATGCCAGCGAACCGCAAGCGGTTCGAACCGGGGTGTGATCATCCGGATCGGGATCAGCAATTCCCTTTGATCAATTATGAAATCGTCGTGAATCTGATTCGGCACACCACAACCAAAACGGGGCTCAGGGTCCAGGCAGCGCTAAATACGGGCACCTATGAAACAGGAATGGTGGTGAACGCCAAGGAGATGGCCAGCCTGAAGATCGAGCGACCAGAAGGTCAAAATCAGCCATGGAACGATACCATCCGACCACGCGTCAAGACTTCGGAGCCAAAAATCGCAGGTTAATATTTGGCAGCTCCTTAGGTCAGGGGCTCCAGGCGGTTGGATCCAATCATAGAAATTACCGGCATCCGGCCCCGTCGTGTCCTGGAGGTAAACTCTTACGCAAGCCGCCACTGCGCGATCGAGACTGGCGGCGTCATGAAAGGCCGCGTAGTGCTATAAAGTAGACGATCACGGCTGATGAGATGTCATCCAGCGCGGAGTCCCCTTGGCCCCACGTATTCGTGGTTTTGTCGTAGGCACCGCTGCGCCGACTGGCGTGTATTGCCGGGTCTGGGCATCCTCGTTGGCGTATGGATACCAAACTGACAAGG
>JAMCVM010000150.1 GCA_023475835.1 Bacillota bacterium
ATTTTTGCCGTTTATGCGCGATCCGACCCGGACGCAAAAAGAACGCGCACTCTGGGCAGCCCAGGTAGCAGAACAGTTGCCGGAGCCGATCAACCGCTATGCGACGGCAATGATCATTGGGCTTACCAGTACCTTTGTGGACCCTGAGGTGCTAAACTCATTGAAAGAGGTGATCCGGATGAATCGCTTAGTGGAGGAATTGGAAGCCGAAGCCCGGCAGCGCGGTCTAGAACAGGGGATCGAAGAGGGCTTAGAAAAAGGCCTAGAGAAGGGCCTGGAACAAGGCCTAGAACAAGGCCTAGAACAAGGGCGGGTCATGGTGACGGAGATTTTGACCCAGAAATTTGGGCCTTTGCCGCAAGAGGTTCTGGGTCAGCTGAAACGATGCGAGGCGAAGCGCCTGTTGACTGACGTAGGGCCGCGGTTGGTGTTGGCGCAAGGACTCGACGAGGTCTCGCAGATTTTGCGAAACGTCTAAGCGCGCGTTGCGGAGCGCGGCGGAGAGGACGCCATCGGCCTTCGCAGGCGGTGGCGTCTATCCATGGGCCGGTCCTATAACCTCTCGGTTCCGCCAAGGGAGCCACCCACCGGTCGCCTGGAGCTGCTGCCAATGGGGTCAGGTTAAGAGGACGAGGAGCTAACCAAAGTCGCAGTTTAGTCCGTAATCGGTTTGATGTTTCGGAAATAGTTCTGGATTTTGGATCTCGCTTTTGGCTCTTGCGCACTTTTTGTTATTGCTCATTTGACGCCGTAGCGATACGTCGGGCCATAGTACGCTTTTTTGATTGGTTCCTCGAAAAAGTTAGGGAAACTGGCTCTTACGCACTTTCTGTTATTGATAGTCGACGTAGTAACGATGTATCAACCTAATAGTACGGGTTTGCGATTGTTTCCTCAAGAAAATTAGGGAAACTCGTCAAACCGTCCAGAGCCGATATATATGTTGTGCGTATTTCTCGAATGGCCAGCAGTAAATAACAGGAAATGCCCGTAATGTTCCTGTTTAATCATTGTCTAGTCAATTAGTAATAACATAAAGTGCGTAAGAGCCTTGCTTTTTCTATTCCCGGAGACCCCAGGACTGTTCCCCGTCCGAGAAATCACGTGTGGCTGACAAACTTGCTGTCAGCCAATGCGGACGCCAGTAGACGGACTCGGGCGGCATTTCGTCGCCCTGGTCGCTAAGTGGCGATCTGGCCTTCGTCGCCCCCGGGCAAACGGCCTGGATGGTACACGGGATACCGCCCAGAGCGGAGAACGGATAGCCTCCCTAAGGATGGAATGGTCTTAACGGACGTGATTGATGCCTTAGATCGCGTATTTGACCCTGAAATCCCTCAGATCAGTATTCATCAGTTAGGCATAGTGCAGAGCATCGCACAGCCGACGCCCAAACTATTGCGGTCGTCCTCCGTCCGACTTTTGTCGGTCGTCACGCACTCGAGATGGTTCCGTCGAAAGTAAATGCTGAAATGTGTCAAGTGTTAGATTGACAACGCCTGATGCGGTCTATGTCATCTACCGATTCGAAGCTCCGTTCAAACACTCTAAGATCTCGGCCGACGGACCGGAAAATCGTAGACGTTCAGACATTAGCTCTCCACTCGATTCTCTATTGCCAGGGACGTCTGACCTCAATGCCAAAAGGGCTGAGGTTACCCTCCTCAGCCCTTTTGGCCTACGCGCTGCCGCCAACAGTATTTTTGCCGATCCAACCGCACGCCTTTTGCGGGCATCAAACGGGTCCGCTAATCCCCGAATCGTCGCCTCCCTCGCCTTACTGGCCGATGCCCGGGGCCTATTGCCTCGATCGTCGATCACGCCCATAATGAGAGTAGGTTACCGTGGGCTATTTCGGCTCCGGAAGAGGAGATTTGACGTGTGCGCACGCTGTTGCGAGACTGGCGAGATCGGTTACTAGCCACTTTATTAGCCATGATTGGCGTCATTTTAACGGTGTGGGTTTATTCGAAAATCATCGGCATTCGTGCGCATGAGCATCAAAATCACATCATCTACTTGGGTGCCATTTTGGTGTTCTTCACGGGTGTTTTCTCGTTTGTGATTTTTGGCTGGCTTCAGTATCAACAAAACCAGTTAGAAGCTGCCAATGTCCAGTTGGAACGCCAGCGCGATGTCCTCCAGGGCCTCTGGGATGCTACTGGGGTGGCGGCTACCCTGCCCGATATGGAAGGTGTCTTGCAGCGGATTGTGGATGTTGCCCGACCCCTCTTTGGAGCCCAGTATGCAGCCCTGGCGGTGCTATCCGACGAAGATCCTACGCAAATCAGAGAATTTATTACCTCGGGTCTGGCGGAAGCTGAGCGCCAGCGCATTGGCAAATTGCCGACTGGTCGAGGGTTGCTTGGTGAAGTGATCCGCACCAAGACGGTATTGCGTCTAGATAATCTGGCCGAACATCCCGCGTCGTCAGGATTTCCGGCTCATCACCCGGCAATGTCGTCATTTTTAGGATTGCCTCTCCTCTACCAAGGCACCGTTGTCGGCCATCTCTATTTGACCAATAAACCCGGCGGATTCACTGACCAAGACGAAACCACGGCGCATTTGTTCGCGCGCCAGGCGGCGGTGGTCATTTCTAACGCTCGGCTCTATCAAGATCGAGAGGCTTGGGCCACGGTCCAAGAACGCGAACGCATCGGCCGAGAGTTGCACGATGGCGTCTTGCAAACTCTCTACGGCGTCACCCTATCCTTAGAGCTGATGCTGGATACTGACCATAATCTCGATCGAGCCCTGCATCAGGAATTAAATCGAATCACTGAAACGCTCAGCCTGACCATGACGGATATACGCATGTATATCCAAAGCCTAGGCACCTCTCCGGTTGACTTATTAGTGGCGTTGCGCGACATGCTGCAACGCTCGGGCGGCATCACCGACGTCAACCTAGATTTTCACGATACCGAGTACCTGACGTTAGATCCCGAGATCGTGCATGACCTGGTCATGTCTGTCCAAGAAGCAGTGTCGAACGCTCGCCGTCATGGGCACGCCACGCAAATCAGCATAGGCTGGGAGAGTACCGAATGGGAGTATCACCTGTGGATTGAGGACAACGGCCAAGGATTTGAACCCAAAGCGGCGAACGCTGGTCCACACTTCGGCTTAGCCAATATGACCCGACGAATCGAACGGCTAGAAGGGGTCATGGACATCACGAGTGCCATCGGCGAGGGAACCACCATTCAATTTCGATGGCCGACTTCCAATCAGAATCCACATCCTTAAAGGCGGCAGAAAGATCGCAGCCGTCGACAATTCTAGACGTTTCAACAGTCACATAAAGGAGTGAAGCGCCATCAATTCTTCCGAAGAACTTGCCATCATACGGGTCGCCATCGTCGATGACCATGAAGTCGTCAGAATGGGACTCAAAAACCTCATCGACCATCAACCCGACCTCGAGGTCGTTGCCGATTACGCCACGGCCGAGTCAGCCATTGCCCATATTCCCCGTCAAGCCGACGTAGCGGTGTTAGACGTACGTCTGCCTGACGGCAACGGGTTTGATGTCTGTCGTCAAATCAAGGCCGAGGATCCTCAGATCCAGGTCATCATGTTGACCTCTTTCGGGCAAGACGAGATGGTCCTGGATGCGATCAATGCCGGGGCCTCAGGGTACTTGCTTAAAGAGTCTCGTGGCCATACCGTCATTGAAGGCATACGCACCGTGGCCCAAGGGGGCTCTCTCTTCAGTCCCAAGGTGACAGCCACACTCTTTCAGAGAATTCGCTCGGCCCAAGGTCCGGCGGATCCGATTGACGAACTTACCCCTAACGAAGCCAAGATCTTGGCGCAGATCGCCGAAGGAAAAACTAATCGCGAAATTGGCGATTCCTTATTTCTTAGTGAAAAGACGGTCAAACATTATGTCAGCAACATCTTAAGCAAACTAGGCTATCAAAGAAGAGCCGAGGCCGCCGCCCACTATGCTCGGCACCGTTCTGAGCACCCTGACCCCGAATCTTAACGGCGTCGAAGCAACAGCATGATGGCGCCGATGACGGTTGCCCAAATAATAGCTTGCCAAAAGGACAGGGTGAGCCATTGGTGAATGTTGACCATTGTTCACGCCTCCCCGATGCCGCCGGGTCTCTGGGCTCTTCTCATCCACTGCTGCTCTTGGTGGCAACCACCGGCTTTCAGCTTTCATCCTAAAGGGGTAGACGGATGGAACTCGAGTTTTTCCCCCTTAGGGGTCGGTATCGCGATATCTCAACAACGCTATCACCAATCCTGGTTCACCCTTCATGGTTTCCCGGATGGCGTCGCCTAATCCGTGACCAAACAGCCCACCTGTCTCGCCTTTTAGCCGGACGAGGTCACCGCCCTATCGGGTCACACGTGACTTTCTCACGTTTCAACCAAGAAAAAAAGGTCCAAACGGCCCTCGCACAATGGGCCTTCCGATCCTTCTTGACGACGTGGTGCTAGGATAGGCTAAGGTTATGAATTGATTAGGAGGCTCACTGGATGATCCAAGTAGATCCCGCTTTGACCGATGACGAGTTTTTGCGGTTGTTTGAAAAAGGCGTCGGGGCTCAATGGGGTTCGGACCAGATTGACTGGGGCTTGGTGGAAAACATCTCCCCCGCTCAAAAAAGTGCCCTGGGTCATGTGATCACACCGGTATTTTTGGGGGAACAAACCGCAATGCTTGGCGTCAGCGCGGTGTTGCCGATGGTATTGACTGGCGGTTATCCCGAAGCGGCGTTGTATCTCGCAAGCATGGGCCTCGACGAAGCTCGACACTTTCGCAATTTAAGCCATTTGTATCGAGCGCTGGGGGTCGAGCCATTGGCCAGTCGGCGCTTGCCCGAAATGTGGCGTTACCATGCTCGACTGATGCAAAAACATGACCCGATCCAATGGGTATTCGGCATCCTGATTAGTGATTTATTCGCCAAGAACTTTTACGGCGGATTTGCCGAACGCTTTCCCGATACCGTGGTTGGACGTTTGTCTCGTCGAACCTTGCAAGACGAAGCGCGCCATCAAGCCTTTTCCGACCGCTATCTCAATCGGATGTTGCCGACCATGGACCCCGCTGGCAAGGCGGAACTCTTGGTGCTTCGAGACGATTTGTTTCGGATTATGGAAAAGCTCGGCTCTCGCCTGCGAGGTCCGATGGAGACATTGGAATGGTCCCCGGAGGCATTTATCGAAGAATTGTGGAACGATACCGAGAAATGGGTGAAACGGTTGGGTCTAGTCGAATCGCCGCAAACGTCGTCCATCTCTTGAGGTTAAAATTCCAGCGGATGAGGTCGTATCCCAAGTTTCAGACCTCGAATCGATCCGCGAAAAGTCCGAGCCGCACCGTGCCGACCCTCACCGGGGGCTCCTCCTGCATTGATCCAGGAGCGAGCGGCCGGTGAGGCTTTGTGACGAATTCATGCCTCCCTAGAGCGCAAGGGGAGCCATCGAACTCGTATCGGCTCACTAAGACCCCTTCTAAATTTTTGGACAATGGAGGCAGACCCTTGGAGAGGAGTCTCCATCAAGGTCTGTGGTCCGTATCAAGATGGTAAACGATCGCCTCGCCATCTTGATGTTGAGCGGACACTAAACCGAGCCCCAGGCGCTGACTTCCGGCCAGAGGGCCTTGGTTCATAGAGACTTTCGGCCCTATGCCCATCTTCCTTCATGCGCTGACAATATAGAAGCCGTCTTGATGAAGAAGCCGTCTTGAAGACGACTTTTGGACCCACGAGAGTTTCTTGAGAGTTTTTATTGAAGGAAGGATACGATGAATCCCATGCAGATTCAGGCAATTGTGTTGCCCGACTATGGGGAAGAGATACAGTTGCAAACGGTCACGCTGGATCCTCCGAGAGATCACGAGGTGCGAGTGCGAATTAAGGCATCGGGTATATGCCATACGGATTGGCATGTCGTCACGGGTCATCTGCCCTTGCCGGTTCCCATGGTCTTAGGTCATGAAGGCGCGGGGGTAGTGGAAGCCCTGGGCGAAGGCGTCACCCGAGTCAAGGTGGGTGACCGCGTGGTCATCGGCTGGGTCGCCGCTTGTGGTCAATGTTTTTGGTGTAGGGAAGGCCAACCCGAACTGTGTGAAGCAGCCAACCAAGGGGCAGTGGATGGGGTTATGGCGGACCAGAGCACACGCCTTCACGATGGCGCCTTGACCCTCCATCCGTTCTCCAACACCGGCACCTTGGCAGAAGCAGTGGTGGTCTTGGACACCGCCCTCACAGCGATTCCAGCGAACATGCCGTGGGAAGAAGCCGCTCTTTTGGGCTGTGCTGTACAAACTGGAACCGGAGCAGCCTTTCATGCTCCGATCAGCCCTGGATGTAGCGTGGCTGTGATTGGCTGTGGCGGCGTGGGCCTCAACATCATCCAAGGTGCTCGTATTCGCGGGGCAGCACGCATTTTCGCGATCGATCCGTCCGGAGCCAATCGAGATTTGGCTCAAGTGCTGGGTGCCACCGACACCATCGACCCTCAGGCCGACGATCCGCTGTTAAGCGTCTTAGATTTCACCGGGGACCGTGGGGTCGATGTCGCTTTTGAGGCCGTAGGCAGCCCGGATACGATGGCCCAAGCGTATGCCATGATTCGCCGCGGGGGGACCGCGGTGGTGGTTGGGGTACCGTCTCCTAATTCAGAAGTTACCTTGAATGCCTTCGCCTTTCCGTCTCAAGAAAAGACTCTGACGGGCTCTTGGTATGGAGGCGCGTCGCTTCCGCGGGATATTCCTCGGCTGGTGCACCTGTGGGAATCGGGGCAGTTGCGCCTCGCCCCACTCATCCGCCGTCGCTATACTTTAGCGCAAGTAAGCACGGCCTTGATGGACATGGTCAGCGGCCAGGGGGGCCGCGGCGTGGTTCTTATCCATGGTGCCGACGATGCCAGTCCCTCCCTAACTGATGAACGTAACGAAAGTGAGGAAACGAACCATGGCGGTATTTAATGATTCTGCTGACCTAGAGACCATTATCGGAGGTTTCTTTGAACGTCTTCGTTATGTCGAAGAGGCGCACCTCATTCACCAGATTGGAGGTAGCGTGGAATTCATTTTTCATCGTCCCGAAAGCCGCATCCGCTGGGTGATTCAAGATCCCGGCGTCATGCCGCCATTTCAAGTCAAAATCGGGGAACTAGACGTGCCCCCCCTGCTAACGTTTGAGCAAAACGGCGATACCGCACACCGATTTTGGCTGGGTACCCTCGACTTGCAACAAGCCTTGGCCCGCCAACTGGTTCGAGCTCGTGGACCTCTTTCCCGCGCGATGAAACTCATCCCTCACCTTGACACCATCTATCCCGTCTACACCGAGCATCTTCAAGCTATCGGGCGGCAAGACTTGCTGGCGGCATTGTCGTGAGCACGGCAGAGGAAACTCTCCACGCCTGGATCGATCGCAATGGTTGGTCACCCAACGAGACCGATCCGAGTGATATCAATCCCTCGACCGGGAGGGTGCTGGCGTCGGTCCCCAATCCTACCCCAGACGATGTGGATCGGGTCTGTGCGGAAGCCAAACTCGCTCATCAAGAGGGGCGTTGGCGAAGCCTTCCGGTCTTAGAACGCTCCCGCGTGCTGACCGAAGTCGCATCCTTGATTCGCCAACACGATCAAGAATTAGCCCGGCTGATAGCCGAAGAGATGGGCATGCCTGAATCCCAAGCCCGTTTTGTCGAAGTGCCTTTTGCCGCTGACACGTTTTCTTATTATGCCGGATGGGCGGCCCACATCCAGGGATCCACTGCGCCGACCAATATCCCTGGTGCGCCCCCAGAATATCTCGCCTACACCCTGCGTCAACCGATTGGGCCCGCCGCAGTGATTACTCCCTGGAACTTTCCACTACTGTTGCCTTCGTGGCATATTGCCGCCGCCCTCGCGGCTGGCTGTCCGGTTGTGTTAAAGCCCGCTCCAGAATCTCCCTTAACAGCGATGCGCTTGGTTGAACTGTTAGAACAAGCCGACCTTCCCGAAGGCGTGGTCCAAGTGCTTCCCGGCGATGATCAGGTCGGAGAGCACTTGGTGCGCCATCCAGATATCCCCAAAATTTCCTTTACCGGAGAAACTGACACCGGCCGCAAGGTACTAGCGGCCGCTGCGGCCGGGATTAAACGAGTCAGTGCTGAACTCGGCGGCAAGTCTGCACTGGTCATCTTTAGTGACTATGATCTCGACCAAGCCGTATCCCAGGCGCTTTTTGGCGCGTTTTTCAATTCCGGTCAAGTCTGCCAGGCTCTCAGTCGCATCCTGGTCGAAGATAGCATCTATCCGGCATTCGTCGAGCGCTTGGTGGACCGAATGGCCTCCTTGCGCCTGGGTGATGCCACCGACCCTTCCACCGACTTAGGCCCATTAGTCAGCAGAACTCGCCAGACCGTCGTGCAGAACATGGTCTCGGATGCGGTAGGCGCCGGCGCTACCCTCGCCTTGGGGGGGCAGTCAGTCGCTGGCCCAGGCTTTTTCTTTCAACCTACGGTGCTTACCAACGTTACCCCGACTATGGAGATCGCCCGTCGGGAGATTTTCGGTCCGGTGGCCACCGTAGAGAGGTTTCATGGCGAAGACGAAGCCATCCGCCTGGCCGATGCGACTTTGTATGGCCTGGCCGCTGGCATTCTTACCCACGACGTTCGCCGTGCGTTGCGTTTTGCCCGCGAGGTCGAAGCGGGCACAGTGTGGGTCAACACCGTTCAGGTTCTCTCGCCCACCCTGCCATTTGGCGGCTTCAAACAGAGCGGCGTAGGCCGAGCACTCGGAGAAGCTGGGTTAGCTGAGTACCTTGAAACCAAAACCGTCCTGGTTGATCTCAACGAAGATCCAATGCTCTATTTTTGATGCCAAGCCCAATATGAAAATGGCATCAGGTCGCTCGATCACCGGGGTTTTTCGGTTGCCTCGATTCTGTCATTTTTAGGAGATGTGCCCATGATTCAGGCTGTCCTGTTTGATTTGGACGAAACGCTATTAGATTTGAACGGAGATCTTTTTTTGGAGGCGTACATTGATGCGCTCGCCGAATTTATGCCCCCCCTAATGGCGCCCGATCAGTTTCGGCAGGCGTTATGGTCGGCTGCAGCCTCCCTCGGCCCAGCCCATCCCGAGATGACCAATGCCGAGATGATCTGGACTAGCATCGGGGCTCAGACGGGCCACCCCCCCGACCAAGTCGCTACCAGAGTTCGCGCGTTTACCCAAACCGACCTCTCCTTGATTCTTCCCGAAGGAGGCCCTGTCGCAGGGGCGCGATCCGCCGTGGAATCTGCTCAGGCGGCTCAGCTCAAAGTCGTCGTAGCCACCAATCCCATTTACCCGCCTGAGGTCATTCATGAACGACTGAGACGCGCGCAATTGGACGACATTGAGTGGGATGCTATCGCCACTTGGGACTTTCACAGTACCAAGCCCTATCCCGCGTATTATGTGGAGTGGACCAGGCGCTTGCAGCTGGCTGCCGACGAATGCTTGATGGTCGGGGACGACTATTTCAATGACATTCCCGCGAGAGACATCGGTATGCAGACCTTTTATGTCGGTGCTCCTTTAACGGGAATCGACGTCGGACCTTCCGGAAGTCTCATCGATTTAGCCACACGCATTCGCGCCGATCACACCTCCGGGCAGAAGACGTAATCGGTCTGGCGCGGGCTGAAAATCCGCCCAAGTCCCCGAGGCTCTGTGCCATTTCTCTTTTCTAAGCAGAAATCAGCATATTTAGTAGTTCCTAGGGTTTAGGTCCGGAGCGGGGCTTGGGCTTAGCGTGCATCCGTGGGTATCCCGAGAGATCCGAATTTTCATCTAGAACTTTTGCCCCGAGCGACCTCTCTGTGGCCGAGCTAAGTGTTAATGCTAGGGTAAGGTGACAGCAAACTGACTAGGTGTATTGACCAGATTCTGCTCCAGTAATGGACCATTGAGGGCAAGTCTCAATGGATTGCTCCAGGACGCCGCTCATGATCGAAAGGCAG
>JAMCVM010000093.1 GCA_023475835.1 Bacillota bacterium
GTCCTTGGCAGCGTCCAAGGAAACTTCGCTAACAGGGCAGGCAAAGGCTTCGCCCATTGGGCTAATTGGGCGGCCACCGCCTCTTCATGAGCATCCGTTTCGTGTTCCACGGTCGTGAATTCCGATTCCGGTGGGTGTCTAAGCGCGGACGGGAGTCATTAATCGTCAGGCACCTCCCTCCCACGTATCGACCTCCATGGTCTCAAATAGTCCCAAGCTGCGATCTGGGGCGACCATCGTCCGATGACCCATCCCAAACGGGGTGTTCCAACCAACATTCACCCCGATCCACCTCCCCTATGTCCAACCATAGAGGGATCATCGCAGACTACAGCAAAAAAATCCCGTTCCTATATATTCGGCACTAAAGAATTGAAACGTACTCCTTGATGAAGAAGGCCAAGGCACTCAAATCTGGTCGGCACCAGTATCAGATCTTTAATGCCGGGTATATAGACCAGAAAAAATATCGTCAGCCCGCCCCCCAAACGTTTCATCCATCGGCCAATCAAAGTTCATGCGTCAGTACTGGCCTTGAGCCCGCTCGGACCACTGGTTAGCCGCACCCGGCGACAGATCTCAATATAGAAGGGATCGAGGGCGGAGAGGGTCAACATCGTGGACCATCCCAGGGTTCATTCCAGATCAGGACCTGACCTTGCGGGTCATACCCATAACTAGCGGCCAACACCGTCGGCCGATAGTCTAACAGGCGAAGGACCGCATCCCGCCAACGGCCACCGAAACGACGGCTTCTGACCAATTCGATAATGGGACGGTTGCCGTATCCACCATGCATCCGAGAGATTTCGGGGTTGCCGTAACCCAAATATCCACTCATGGTTTGGCGGTTTATTAAGGCATAGATCCACTCGTCCGCATAGGCCTGGTGAGCACGCTGCTGTTTAAGGTCATGATCCTGCGAGGTAATCAGCAGATCCAGGGCGTCCGGGGTCTCAGCCTTAAGGTGGAGTTGTAAATGGTCGCCGGGAGGCAGGGGCGGTTGCATAAACGCGGGGCGATCCAATTCACTGACCACCAGGGTCCATGCATCGTCGTCAGACTCACCCGCCAAAAACCTGAGACCTTGTCGCCAAAACGCTTCGCTTTTGCTGAGGAGACGTTTGGTGCAGGCGATCTAATATAGTGGCCGCCAGGTAAGACAAAAAGACGTGCAGGGCATCTTCTTGATAGCGCTGCGGGCCAGGCAAGTGGTCGACGGCGTCTTCGCCCAGAGCGGTCAAGAGTTCTGGAAGAGTGAGCACCTTGACAGTTCCGACCTGGTCGGTACGCAATAGAGGATCCCGCAACAGATTCACGACCGTGTCTCCTAATGTTTTTTGAACTGCTTGGCTGAAAGGCCGCGCTGAACCGAATGTTATCGGCAGACGATGCTGCCGTCACGTTATTTCGCACCAATGCACGATGTCTTTAAACCCATGCCGAACATGTCTTAGGACGAAGAAGACGAAGCGGCGTGCGAGGGTTGACGGGACACATGAGCATTGGGCAGCGCATTAAGGTATCCGAGAAAGATTAAGACCAGTCCCAAAATGTTCATCAATGGGAACAAGCTGATAGCGCCATTTTGGGAGGCAATAGTTCCGGCCAAGCTGGGAATCAGCGCCCCAACGGCAATCAGCAACGTGGAATATTTTCGCGTCTTCCACCACGAAATCAAGGCTCCGAGGACCACGATGGGGCCACCGACAGCGGAAAGCAAGAGATAGACCACGTCCGTAGAACCCACGATGGCATGCGTGCCAGCGTTCAATGTGTACCAAGATCCCTGCAAGGTCGGCGGCTGGGACAGGGTCAAGACAATGAGAGCGATTTCAGCCAGACCATAATAGAGAGCATACCCGAAAGGAACACGAGAGCGGGGAAAGGCCAGGTAGGTCGTACCCACCGACATGGCTCCCACTAATCCCGCCGAAGCCATGATATAGAGTTGGTATTCCCAGACGAGATGCCAGTTGCCTGAAACGGTCACCGCTTCCATGATGAAGGCCAAGGCGTAAAAGGCAAACGAGAGGGTCCACCAGGCATAGACGGGAGCGTGAGTAGCCCGAAAACGGAGTCCTAAGATGATGGAAAAGACGAGTGCGAGTGCAGCAGATGCGAAAAACAACAATGAAGCCATGAAAAATCCCCTCCTAGCTAAACGCCACGATTGCGGAGATCACCGCACATCGTGTGATACCTTAAGTATAAGAGTTCGGCCGTTTTTTAGGATCGGTCCAATGGTCCTCGGTTCGGGGCGCAATCGGCCCAAATTGCTCGGCCCACGGGGGCTTTTCGAGGCGGGTTCCGGGTTTGGGTGGATCTTCGCCAAAGGCTTTCAGTGCAACTGAGAGCGTCTGCCCTCACTGGTTACCGAGCAGGCAAACGCTCTCAAGAGAATTCCGATGTGGACGCCATCGCTCCTGGGAGGGTCGATGGCAGGATTGGGTCGCCTACGGAACGACCCGAATCACCACGTGAAAGGCGGGCAAGGTGTCTCCCGGATGGTCTTGGGCGTAGGTCAGTTGGGGCATGCCACACCAGGTGGGGAAGTCCGTGGCACCTTTATACGGCGAGGGATAGAGGTCAATGAAATGATAGCCGGGTGTGCCTGCCGCCCGCAGGATAATCTGCACATCGCCATTGCTGTTAAAGCCGCAACCATAGCCGGTGTACCCGTTATCGTAGTCGACGGCATAAATGTTGTCGTACTCCGTCCAGCCGACGCCGGTGAGGTGGATGGCAAAGGATTGGCCCTCTTGGACCACAGTCGGACTCACCCCGATCAAGTGGGGCATGATCCGATAGTGGCTGGATCCGACCACCTGAGTGCCGTCTAACAAACGAACGGGGTGGGCCGGGCCACCTAAAGCTTCGGGAACCTTCAAAGTTTGCACGAACGTACCGGCGGCGTTAGTCTTCGTCGTACCCAGAGTCATCCACTGGCCGGTGTAACTACTCGCAGTTACCCGATTGCCAGATTCGGTGTTCATTTGCAGGGTCAAGGCGGCATTTTTGGGCAGTTCCTGCCCGTTCCAGGTGACATGACTGCCCACATAGCCCGATCCCGGGGTAAGAGTCAAATGCGTGCCCACCGCCTGAGTCGCGGTCGCTACCGGATGGCTGACGACGATATGGGGCACTGCGGGCGTGACCTCTACCGTCCAGTCGAATTGCCCAAACCATGGATAGGGTGATTGCTGCAGATTTAAGTAGGAACCTTCCACTGGAGAATTGATAATAGAGATGACGTGAGTCCCCACGCCCTCCGCCCGTACCCGAAACGAGGCGTGGCCTTCGGTAGTGACGCCTGAGAGGAATCCCATGTAGTGATTGTCATAGAGCACCCCGTATTCAGAATTGTAGTTGTTGTATCCTCCGCCGTATCCCAATCCACTCACGCTGAGCGTAAAGAATCCCCCGTCGGGTTCGCTCGACGCCGCCAACTGGGCGGTCATGGTGACAATCACGGCGGTGGTGGCGAGGGTTTGTCCCTGCGCATTTTCCAGCCCAAAAGTGTGCTCTCCCCCAAACCCTAAGGGCACCGCAAACGTGCCACTCGCGGTGCCGGAGGATGAGGGGTGCACGCTGGCCAGGACCTGTTCGCTGTCTTGGTATTGAGCGCCGATGAGATTGGGTCCATCCACCTGCCAATGACCGGCGAAATGCTCCCAGACTAGTCTCACCGTCTGATTGGGCGGGAGGTTGGTAGCACGCCAGGGGACCTGTTGGCCGATGGCGGCATAGGTGGTGGGCGTGGTTAAGTGTCCGCTGGCGGCCGCTGTCTCGGAACTGGCGGTGGTCGTAGCAGGAACGGGGGCAGCATTGAGGATGGGAGTCGAAGCCAGAGCCAGGCTCGTCAACACGGTAGCCGCGAGGACGGTGACTTGACGTGTATGCGAAACTTTGAAAGGCTTCATGAAAGGTTCCTCTTTTTGGATGGTGACAACAATGAAAGTAATTCGAGACGGCGACCGGACGCGAGGGAATCGAATGCGAAGGAAGGGGGGATTCCCTTCCTGACCCGCGCATCGCTATAACACTTTGGCCATCGGGTGGGCGGGGACATTGCGCTCGGATGTCGTCGCCACGATGCCGAGCACGATGCCGACGGCAATGGCGGCTAACCCCACAGCAGCGACCACGAAGGCCGCGCCTTCAGGATTGGGACTGGCGAAGAGACACAAGAGTCCGCCTACGAAGGTGATTCCGGTGCCCAGAATGACCAAGGCGGAACTGACCGAAGGTCGCTGGTCCCCTTCCTTTCCCGGGGCGACGATGCGCATGGCTAAGAACCAGGTCAGGACGGCTGGGATGACTAAGACAGAAAAATCCCAGTGGAACCAGGCAAATGCCGCCGCATAGCGACCTAAAGGTGCGGCCAGTGCCCCCCGTCCCGTATTGAGATGTGTTCCAGTCCACGTAGCTGCCTAAGCCACACCACGGTAACCAAGACCAAGACGGTGAGCAGAGTGGGCGACCAGCGCGTCCATCCGTCAACCAACCCTTCGAGGCTGAATCCAAAGAGGGCGATTGCCGCGCCCAAAAAGACGCCGATAGCGACGATGAGGTCCCCGCCAGCCAGCGCATTGACCGCATCCGGGCCATGTTGGAGCAGGAGCGGGGGATTGGCCGGGGAAAATCCGGACACGGTATACACCAGGGTGGTGGCCAGCGCCCCGAACGACAAGATCCATAAGCCGAATCGTGTCCAACCTAAGATGGCTCGGTCGCGTCCAAAGGCTACGATGAAACCGATCACCGCTAAGCTAATGGCGGCGGCCATCATTTCATGGAGATAGGCGGTATTCAATGCGAAAAGCCAAGTGGCCGGGGTCAGATGAATGGAACTGGCATAGCCTCCGATGATCCCCCGGGGCCAGTTGCCCAAGCCGAGTATCCAGGTTTGCGCCAGTCCGGCCAGGGTTCCGCCAGCCGTAGCAACCGCCGCCCAGGCCGCTGCCCAAGTCCACACTTGATGGGTTTCGGCGGCCAAAAAGAAGAGTTGGATGGCCAGCGCCACCACGGCGACTCCGAGGAGGACAAAGGCGGTGATCTGCAACCCTATCGGCAAGAGTCCCCATGCATGAAATGCACTGCCTAATCCGCCTAAGATCAGCGCGGCAAGCGATCCCCAAAAGACCATCGAGTTGAGCGTGGGATGGTCGGTTAATGCGAAGACATCCGCGGTTAACAGAGCTAATAGGCCCATCATGCCGATCAAGAGCCCGTTCCCGTACAGGGTGTCAGCATAAGGGATCCCGTGCGCTGCCACCAGCCGAAACGGCGTGGACACGGTCATACTGCCGAGAGCCAAGAGCAACAACCAGACGAGACCTGCGAGATAGATGGTGCGTCGTCCCTCGAACCCTTGAGGGCCGGGAAATTCATGGGTGTGATTGGCTAACATAATATCAGTCCCCCTTTTCAAGGTGAGGATAATCTGTGGGTCGTGGCCACCCGTGCCCGATGGGCGTGGGCGATCCGGATGCATGCCAGAACACCAGAGGTCTCGCCAAAGCGGTCATTCCCAGCCGCCCGGTCGTTGTCACCCATAACACAGGCCTGGGTGCCGCCGCTCTTTGGATGCCGCCGTGAGGCAGCCGGATGGCCGCGATGAGTTCATCAGGGTCGTTGGGATCTTCGATCCCGATCTCCCAACCCTGGCCTTCGGGCCCGGATCCAGAGGCTACCATGTCCCCGCCCGCGGTAAAGAGTAAGTTATCGGTACTCCGCGCAATCCAGCGGGCGGCCCAACAGGCGCCCAACCCCTTGCCGATGCCGCCGAGGTCGAGGGGAACGTGAATTCGTACGGCCGATTGAGCGGGATCGCGGTCCAGCCACCGGGTTGATGGGTTCACTCCCCCATCCAAAGAGGCCACACCGTGGGCGGCACCGACGTAGCCATAGCGTTCCAGGTCTCGCAATATTCTCGGGTCGAAGAGCCCCTGGGTGAGTCGGTAGGCGCGATAGGCACCGGTTAAGGCGCGGTACAAGCGGGGAGAGACGACGGTCCACTGGTTGAGCTTCAGGTTTAGGGCCACCAATTCAGCGCTGGTGCGAAATCGGGATCAAGATTGTTCGGTGAGTTCCATATCGACCCGCACCAGTTCGGCTAAGGACCGAGCGTATGCTGAAGCCAAGTCGGGCAGCTGCAAGCTGATGGGTGAGGCCATGGCGGTCCATTGCCAGGAGCCTGCTTGCCAGTGAACGGTATCCATGTCGTCTCCTCCTTTCTGAGCCATGGGCTGATCACTTGCCGGGTCCGATCGCGGCCCCCGGCCGATTAACCGGACGCTCCGGTTTTAGCGTGAACTTTGGTGGCACCCCGATGCACAAATTCATAGCCGTTGGGAAGCCGCATACCGGCAGGCGTCGGACAACTGGTATAGCCAGTACTCGCGGGCGCAATTTGGACTAAATGGCATCCGGATGGGAGCCAACTGGTGGCCGTCGTGTTCGCCGGGGAAGCCCCATCGGCACTCCACAAGGGAGCAGCCCATCCGTCGATTAGCCCTCCGGTGATCAGCGCTAAGGCGGCCACCGAGAAAATACGCCAGGATTGTCTTCTCACCACGATTATCACCTCCTTGTCTCGCTCGAGTGCTTGCGGGCTCGAGCTACGAAACCTTGACTTTACCGTGGACTGGAGAAGGATTCGCTTGAGTCACTGTATCGGCGTTCTCCTGGGTGGTCACCAAGGCCAAAATGGCGGTAACCAGTCCAGCGAGCAAAGTGGCCAACCCCACCAGAGACACGTAAAACGCGGCGCCGAAATCGTGAGGGAATACGAATACATAGAGCATGCCGCCGAAAAACAGGATTACACTACCCGAGATGAGCAGGCGAAGAGCATGCGGACGCTGGGGGCTGGCGGCGAAACGTTGCAGGACCAGGATCAAGAGGAGTAAGCCGGGAATCATAAATAGCGCAAAGTCCTGATGGAACCAGGAAAAAATGGCGTCCGAGGCGGAACGCGAAGCTCCTGGTACTCCATGGTTGAAGAGGTTTTCGTTCAATTCGATATAATATCCCACCACAGGCACGGTGATGAGGGTCAATACGCTCAAAATGGCTGCGCCCCAGCGTGCCGTCGAATTCGAAAGGCGATCAAGGCCGAGACCGATCAAAGCGAGTACGGCACCCAGCATCAAGGTGAGTCCGGAAGTGAGATCGTCGCCGGGAATGCCGCTACCGCCGTGAGCAAACCAGACCGGAGGCTGTACTTGGGAGAATCCGGCAACGAGATAGATGACGATGACGGCGAGTGACCCGGCGGCCATCCACCATAAACCAAACCGCATCAAACGGGTGCCGTTTTCTTCGCCGGTAAAATAGGCCGTGATCGAGGCCACGACTAAAGCAATAACGCTTAAGACCATTAAATGGGCATGACCGGAAATGAGGTTGGTTTGCAGGGTTTGCCAACTTTCGCCGGCCAACGCGGCATAACCGTTGACAAAAATTTGGTAGCGTAGATATTAGGAGACTTGGCACCCCGGGGTTGAAAAAAACCGTCCTTGCTTTCGGCTAAGGATGAGAGAATCAACCCAAAGAAAGGACGGATACATCATGGTGTCACAATCTAAGGATATCACGGTGGAATACGATTGTCACATTCACGTCTCCCTCAAAGACTGCCACTTGATGACCCTACTCGCGGCCTTTGCGGTCTTATTGCCCCAACTGCTCACGGAGTTCCTGGAAAACATCCTCCTGGGCTATGCCCGACAGGTGATGGCGTGGCCCCACAAGCCCTTCGCGTGTGACCGTTGTGGCAATGATCAAGGGTTTATTTGGAAAACGCAGCATGGGAGGCCGACCCAACTTCTGACCACCTTCACGTGGGGGGCGCTCCGCCAGTGGCAGGTTCAATGCTCCACCTGTGGACACAAGTGCTATCTCACCCGCCGGCTCTTGGGGATGGAACGCCAGGAACGCATTTCGAAGGCGGTGTTCCGCAAGCTGGGATTGATTGGGGCGCTGGCGTCCTATCGGGTGGCGGCCAAGATCGTGAGCACCTTCGGGGGGACGATCGATAAAATGACGATCGGGAAGGCCGTCCAAGGTGGTCAGCGCAGTCTGACCAAAAGACGGCCAAAGAGCTCGTCTTCACCGTCGATCCGCAGGAGGCCCCCCACGGCGAGGCCGATGGCACGGGCGTCGGCATTCAAGGGGTCGGCAAACGGGGTAAGGAACTCAAAGTGTTCGTGCAATACAAGAAAAGCGGCGACATCCGGGTGGCCGGGCTGGGGATCGGCTCGTACCACGGAGGGTGGAGCGCCTTGTTTCGGCCCAGCTTGGCGGCCCTCAAGACGTTTACCCAGTTCCTCCTGGTCACCGACGGGGACACCACCATTCTCGACGGCCTGAAGGGCCAAGTGAAGGTCCTCGTGCAGCGCTGCTTATGGCATATTCCCCATCAACTGAAGTTTGCGTTGTGGCAGGATCGCGAGCACGTAGCGCGCAAGAGCCCGGAATGGCTCCACATCATGAGTCGAATCTTCGATATTTGCGCCATTCGGACGGGCATCGACGAGGAAGCGGTCATCCAGCAGCTCGTGGCCACCAAGCGAGCACGCTTGACGGCGTTGATTGCGTATTGTCGCGACCATGGCTGCCAGGCCGCGGCCACCTACCTAGAAAATGCGGAAGCGGATTTGTTTACCGCGTTGACCCATCGCTTAGAAGGCCAGACAACGAGTCGGGTGGAGCGTCTGATGCGGACGGTGAATCTGCGGATCAACGTGGGCAAATGGAGCACCGACGGGGCCCTCAACGCGGTGAAAGTGCGCTTGGCCTACTATTACAATGGCTTCGACGCGTAAGAGGACCAGGAGTGCGCTGAGAGAGGGACCGGATTTTAGGCCACTCGGTCTCTCTCACGATCCCCACCCGGGGCCTGATGGTAAGTCATGGAAGTCACGATCGGCATCGGACCAGCGAAATATCGATCACTCGAAAGCAACGGCTGCCGATTTCCCGCCTCACCCCTAAAAAGTGAGGCGGGGAAACCGGCCAATCGGAGAAAATATCTCAGGTCTCCTATTGACAACGCCACCAAAAATTTTGGGCCAGTCCCCAAATTCCAACGTCCAACCCGCGGCGTGGCCCATGACCGCAGCGAAAAATCCACCTATCGCGCCGAAACTCGCTGCCCATGCCGCGAGTCGATGGGTTTCGGCAGCGCGTAAAAGCAGAGCAATGCTCAGCGTGAGGAGAATTTCGTCCAAGAAAAAGAATGAGATAATCTGCAGCCACAAAAATACGGTATCGGTGACTGCGTGGTCAAAAATACCGCCCACGCCGCTGAACAAGGCGGCTCCCAGCGTACCCCACAACACCAAGTTGTGCATTAACGGACTGCGGTGGCCAGCTTGAAACACGTCCATCGAAATCAGCCCTAGGAGTCCGACCATGCCAATGAGCAATCCGTGAAGATACATGGTGTTAGACCAATTGGGGCCAGCGGTGGGCGCCTGGTCGAAAAACGGCAACGCGACTAGCGTACTCCCGAGAGTCAACAGACCCAGCCACACTAGGACTGCCACCACCACGAGTTTCTCCGTCGATCCGAATCGTTTGACTAGTCCTGCCATTTTTAATCGAAACATGCTCACTCCTGGTTAGAAAAACCTACAATAATCTCTTTCGGCTTTTCTCAGCCCCTTATGGGACCCGCAGTCCTCACAGGAGCCCCAGGACTCGCTGTAAAGCTCGTCGTCTGCTCGGGGGTGGCTTCCGCCCCATGGAGCCGGGATGCGTTTTCCCGGCTCCCCGCTCAAGATCCCGGCAGGAGAAGGATGGCAGGAAACGCCCATCGGTGTCCCGTCGGTGGTGCCCTGAGCCCCAGTGTTACTGGGCCCTCATCAAGATGCCCCGTCGCTCCTTT
>JAMCVM010000171.1 GCA_023475835.1 Bacillota bacterium
CAACGCCGATTAAGGATGGCCGACACCATCCCTAATCGGCGTTGCCCTTTGCCACGCTGGAGGTACCGAAAATTTCGTGCCGCTTACAGGAGCCCAACCACTGCGATTGGTATACCTAAATAGTTACGTTGTTCGGCCTTGGATATATCCCCTTCCAATGCTTCGGTAAGCCAAGACTCCTTAAACAAACCACAACCCGATGTGGGCGTCCATCACTCGATGCGCAATAGCCCGAATTTTATCGTCCGTCCAGTGACATTGCGGTTGCCAACGGATCCAGCGCGGCTGCTTGAGATCGCGAATCCACATGCCACGCGTCTCGGTAGGCGGCAATGATCTCGGCGGTGGACCAGTCATCGCGGCCCGTAAAGAGCATCGTTTTTCTCCAATGCTGCTCGCCCTATCGGTGGAGGGCTACATGGTCGATGGTGTAGGCAAACGTCGGCGCCTTGTCATCGGAGACGATCTGGGTGGTGCTCCCCTGGGACGACTCTACCCGGCCCACCGCGGAGCCCGTGCCATCGACCGCCTCCATCGCCGCCTAGCGGGTGTGGTTGGGCTCACTCCTTTGGTCTATGTTTGGCGAAGTCTGGAGTCATCCGTTCTCACCGAATTCCGAGGTGGCATTATTTCTAGTTCGCCCCACTTTTCGCTTGATGATCGAAGAACGTTTTAGACGGTGGATAAAGATTTAGATGGGTTTTACAGTGTAATCCCGCCACCATCTGTTTCGGGACCAAGGCTGGATATCCGTCGATGCGCAAGAGTCCACATTCCTGCGGATGTCCACCGAAAATATGCCTGGCTTTTTTGAGCCCATTTCTTTAAAAAACCCCGGCTTTACCGAATATGTTCATTCCTTATTGCCCCGCTTCAGTATATACAGAGATTGCGACGGAATTATTGCGAGATCATCTGAGGTTCGCCAATCATCACCGGTCTAGTTGGCTAAAGCTGCCGAATCCTAATTTTGGAGTCCTCGACCCACAACGGTTCAGCTACCCATTGCTCACGACATGCAACGCATAACTATGGCAAGATAGAACGTAAGGAGATGATAAACATGCAGATTATTGGACATTTAGTGAAAGATGGCGGATCTGAGACTTGGCAGACGACCCGGATCGGAGATGACCATCTGCAGTTAGCCGTCGTCCTGCGCCCACGCGGTCTTGAAGAGGCGGAGCGCCGTCTCACGGTGCAGAATCAACCCTGGTCGCCCGACGATTTAGTCGCCCAGCACGGTGTGCGGAGTGACGACTACGACGCTCTGACCACTTGGCTCACGGCCCACGGCTTGCGCCTAAGTGGCAAAAGCCCGTTTATCATCTGGCTCGAAGGAAGTTTTGACGCCGCGGCTCAGACATTTGCCACCCGCTTTGAATATCGGCTGGGCGAAGGACGTCGTCTCTACCGCTTAACGTCGGAGCCTGAAGCTCCCGACTGGGCACTACCTTTAGTGGTTGCCATTGTTGGGCTTGAAAATGTGGCCAGTCTCAAACCCAATTACCGCCTTCCCAGCCGCAGCGATCAGCTGGCCAATTCTGGCCAAGGATTTTTTCCCCAAGACCTGATCACGGCCTACCAGCTGCCTTCAAGAGTCAATGGAACGGGTCAAACCATCGGGTTGTTAGAATTCAGCAACGGATACAGTGTGAGCGACGTCAATGCCTTTTGGGCATCAATGAACATTGCTCCGCCTTCCCTTGATTTTGTCTCCGTGGACGGCACGCCCAATGACGGCGGGGTCAACAGCTACGACATGGAGGCCACCCTTGATGTCGAATGGGCGGGTGCGATGGCCCCTGGAGTACACTTGGTGGTCTACGAGGCCTCGAGTGGGACCAGTGACCAGTCATTTGGTTTGTCCATGTTGAAGTCGCTCGACTATGCCACCCATGACACCGTCTTTCATCCTTCAGTCCTTTCCATCAGCTACGGCGATGGAGAGACCCGTTTTCCCACCGCCGAGATGCGTGCTTGGGACACGGCCATGGCTACGGCAGCCCTGGTCGGAATCACCACGATGGTAGCTTCCGGCGACGAAGGCGCCTATGGTCTCAAGGAACCAGGCCGGCTGATTTGCCATGTCGATGCTCCCGCCAATTGTCCTCACGCTGTAGCCGCTGGCGGAACCCATCTCGTTCTCGCTGAGGACGGGCTCATCCAAGAAGAGACGGGTTGGACCGATACCAATCACAACGGGGCATCGGGGGGAGGCATCAGCCAAGTATTTGCCGTGCCTTCCTATCAAACTGAGATAGTGTTGCCGGTCAAATCCGGGTACCAAGTTGGCCGAGGCGTTCCGGACCTTTCCGCCAATGCCGATCCTGACACCGGGTACTGTGTATTTTTCCAAGGCGCGCCCACCGTCGTGGGCGGCACCTCGGCAGCTAGCCCTCTCTGGGCGGCCATCCTCGCTCGCCTAAATCAAGCGCGAAGCATCGCCGGCAAGGGTGCCATCGGCTATCTGCATCCCAGCCTCTATCCACTCGGGGCCACGGCTGCTTTTCGCAGCATTACCGTTGGAAACAACAATTACAATGGCGTGGTCGGCTACGTTTGCACCCCTGGCTGGAACCCGGTGACCGGGTGGGGCAGTCCCAACGTGAGTGCATTCATCGCCGCCTTGACTTAACCCTGCCACCTGAATTCACCGGCTAATATTCGCGGGAGGACTCTCAGCAAGGGGGGTACCATCGTGCACACCCCCTTTGCTGTACGAAGGAGGAACAGAACCCATCAGAATCCTTCTCTTGTCTCTTAGAGTTTGCCCAAAGCATGCCGTATTTGCTCGCGTAGATACTCATCGGATCCTCCCGGCAACAACGGCAAGGCCCCCACTCCGACTTTGTCGATGCTTAGGTAAAACCGATGTCGACTCCATGTCTTAATGTGTTCCCGAGGAAGGGGAAAAAGGACAATGGCACGGTCGACCAGGCGATGATAGGGCCAATTGGACATGACAATCGCATCATGATACTGATGCATACTGTTGATGGTATCAATCGGAGGAATAGGGCTCCCTTCAGCATAGTAATTGAGGGATCGGTCGTCAAGTTCAAATCGATATTTTGCATCAAACACCACCAAAGATTCCAAGCCCTGCAATTCGACCACATGATCGGGCTGCTGAGTCACGGTGGGCAATCCTTGGTACTGGCGTTGGTACAAAATCCTCACGCTGTGACCGTCACTCAGCAAGACCAGGGCAGCATGCTCCTTCCCAGACGCCAGCAAAATGTCCATAGGCTGAGATGACGCTCGGGGCGAAACCTTGAGTATACCGCCAGATTCTTCGACCACGAGACGCACAATCGTCAAGTAACACCAATACTCGTATAAACGGCTAATGTCTTTGGGACCGACGAAGTAGCGATCACCTTCGGGAAAGAGCCCCATTTTCAACAGGCGGTGGCCACGAATGATCCGTCGCAGCGATGGATTCGACTGCGCCAACGGAGACTCCGGAATCTTAGGCTCTCCCGCTGTTCGTTCCACCCGAACCTCGCTCAGGAGTTGGCGCACCAACAGTGTCGCCTCCTGAGCAATCGCGGCCAGGCGTCGATGTTCAGCTGCCGCCGTGACTTTCGAAAAGATCCGCTGAAGCTTGCGCTCGATAAATTGCACCAACTGCACTAAATAGAGATGTTCAACCGTCATCTCCTGCCACTCGCGAATGGGACTGACGACGCGGGGATTTCCCCGTTGCATATAACTTCGCAAGTCTCGATATTGAGGTCGCTTCATGTGGTCGACATAAGTGCTCTGCTCTCGCACATGGATTTGTGGGGGAAGGCTACGCCACGCGTAGCGCACATCGCGAGCGAGATCTTGCCAAACATTTTCTAATAACGCCAGCCAATAACTCCACAAGTCAAATGGGGCTTCTGTCGGGTCCATCGGGTTGACGATGCCACTGACTAATTTAGCAGTCAGGCCACGCACCTGATCTTCTAAGTCCTGTACCATCATCCGATAGTCGGTTTCATAATCCATCTTTCGCGATGAAACCTTCACTCGAACTCCCCACTCGCCCACCCGCATCTCCGTCCATCCGACTTGATGGCTTTGCCAGGTGGTGGTGGCTATATACTGACTGCGGTGCCACACCCAAGCAACGGAAAGTGGACGATGGCTCGCCGTAACCTCCATTTTCGTCGGGCCACTCAACTGAATCGTATACATCACGTCGTCGAACAACTGACCCTCGGAGTCGGCGTCCACTAACACATCGCCAATGGGATAGACCCAGGGGGCTGCCTTGTCGTTCTCAGCAGCATCTCCAATTACGGTCGGGCGCGCGCCGACAATGGCCATGGTCGATTCGCCGGAACTCACTCGGAGCAATATTTCACCAGAATGAGGCATAGCCGTCCTCAACATAGCTGCTCACCAATTGCTGGATTTTGGCTGCGGTACGGGGAAACTGGCCTTGATTCACCACTTGATCAATCAACTCCTGTCGGTCTTGGTCATCAGGCTGGCGACCCTTCTGATCTAATAACACAGCCAACAGTCTCATCAGGCCGACAATATCTCTGGCCATCGCAGTGCCATGAAATTTAGGCAGCAGCCGCTGCACGATCTGCCGATCAATCAGAGCCCGCCGCTGTGCGTCCGGGGTTCGATCCAGCGAGGAGGCAAATCTGAGTCCATAGGCGATGTACTGGGCCATCTCTTGAGCAGCGCGATGGCCAAACTGACCCCGCGTTCCATAAAGGGCCTGCCACAACGAGCGCACGGTCTCCTCGCCCAGCGCATCGCGAGGCAATGCTTCCGAAGCCCAGGGCCAGGCAAAGGGCGGCACCGGGTCTAGTGCTGCCCAAGTCAGAACTTCGCCGACAATGAGATCATTCACCCCAGCAATGTCGAATTCAATGACGTTGGCCCGGTCGAGCACCCGCGGCGTAATCGATTGCACCGAGTCATCAAAATTCATGGTGGCCAACACCACAAACCGGGAAGGAAGCCTTGGCTGACCCACTGCGTTCGGATACAGACGCTCAAGACTGGGCAATTTTCCCCAAAAACCTTCGTCGCCGTCGCTATCCATAGCACTAATGAAGTCGGAAAAATAGTGTTCAACCTTAGCGACGTTAAACTCGTCCAGGCACAGGAGCGTTTCCTGGTAGTCCCCCAATAAGAGGTTCGTGAGCGCGCCGTCCACCCGTTTTTGGTTGACCGGACTAATAAATCCGATCAGATCAGCAGGGTCAGCCCACGCCGGGCTGACCGCTATTTGCGTATAATGCCAACCAAACAGCCTGCCTAAAATGCGGCTCAACGTGGTCTTACCGGTTCCCGAGCGACCGGAAAAGATGACGAACGGCCTCACTTGAATCGCCACCAAAACATTGACCAAGTCGTCTAAGGTCATACGATAGCCCACGGCGGCAATTTGCGCGTAGACCGATTCCAGTACAAACGGGCGACGACGGTAAGGGGGACTAGACTCTTGGGCTACGGGCGACGATTCTGTCTTCACGTTGGTTTCCGCATAGGCTGATTCCACCGGGGCGGATATCATGGTCAACGCCCGATCATATAATTGCAGCAGCGCTTTGAGTTCATCTCCCAATTCCGTCTCCGCCGGTATCTGCTCGGCCGCGTGGGCACGGTACGCGACCACGCCCTCGCCATATCGCGAACCGATGCCCTGAGCGGACAATTTGAGACTGTGATCCATCTGCCACAAGCCGGGGTCTAGGGCCAACTGCGCCTGCAGACTTTCAACCCGCGAAGCCAGACGGGCGCGAGCATTGGGGAGCGAGGCTTCTTGGTCTCCGCTGACCCCGAACATTAACGCAAACACCACTTGAGCCATATCCGCCTGAAATAACACGGCCAAGTAGAGGCCGTTTTGAATGGTTCCTCCCCGTCGTTGATCCAAGATAGCCACCCACGGCACCATGGCCCAATTACCTTGGCCCGCTGAGGCCAGAATGCGATAGCGTTTCGTGTCTAAACTCAACAACTGCGCAAGTAAAAGTGGTAGGTCCCGGTTAATTAAAGCAAAGACTGAGTGCTGGGGAAACGGTTCACGCCGGGCCTCGAGGTAATGGTCGAGCACCCGGGACAGCGCTGATGGAAGCGTCCCTCCCCCCGCCTGGATGTTTACCAGGACAGCCTTTCCTTGGCTGATTCCCGACAAGCGAACGGCGTCCCGAACGCTATCATCCACCGTATCCGGTGCCAGGCGCACTCTCTCAATGCGGCGCTGCACCACAAATGAAAACCGCACAGGATAAAGAGCATCATCCCAGACCACACTCGAGTCCTCGAATATCGACCCGGTTACTTCAACGACGGTTTCGTTCGCCTGGGCAGTGTATTGATCCAGCGGCACACGCGGAAATCCTTGCGGTGAGGCACCTTGGCCTCCCCATTGAATCTCATGGAAGAAGTGCACAATGTCGCCTTCTCCGATCTCTCCGAATCGGACATCCGTGAACTTTCCCCGGTCCTTGGCTCCCCAAATAGCCGCGCGCAAGCCGCGCTGTAAATTCGTCCGCCCCGCTTGCGCGACGGCAATATACCAATGTCGTTCCGATTTAGAATCATTCATGCCGAGCGTTCATCTCTTCTCCATACCGCTTAATGCGGGTCTGCGATCGCTAGTGATGCACACCACATTCTCATTCTAACCTACATGCTCAATCAGCCTGACGGCGCCCGGAAAAAATCATGGCCCCGGCACATCGGCGCACCCGACAGGCCGGTGTCTAACGCCAGGCCTGATCCCTGCATGGCCACCAAGGCAACCTTCGCCCGGAAAAGAACCAAGGCCTCTCTGCTCCTTCTTTCGTGATCACCTGTTAGCCAAGGGAAAACCCGGCGACCGAGAAAACCCTCCGCACAGGGGCCGATGGCTACCCGTCGCAGAGAAGATCATGCCGTCAAAGTCCATTCGGTGCTCCCCATTTCCTCCACAAGCCCCGTCGCTGCCGGCCCAAAATACTGTTCGGGCACGTCTGCCGCGGCCCTCATCTAAAAGATCGGTTCGATTAGATCGCCACTATCGATTGCGAGCAACGGGAAACGACTTCCTCATGGACTCCATGGTGCCCGTATCCACTTCCCAGCGGTCAAATGTTGTGTCATCCCGGACGTTGGCTAGCCCGCACAACACGAGAGTTTATCCACATCCTGGTCAAAGGTTAGCGCAGCCAATTTGAGCCCTTCGGCCATGGTCAAATACGGCGCCAAAGTGTCGGTAATATCGGTGATAGTCATTTTAAATTTGACTGCTAAGGTAGCAGAGTAAATAACGTCACCGGCATTGTCAGCCACCACTTGGGCACCGAGGATACGGCCCGTGTCCTGGTCTGCGACTAACTTAATCATTCCCCGCGTCTCTCGATTGGCCAACGCTCTTGGCACGGCGGTTAAGGGCAAGACCGACGTCTTCACCGCCAATCCTTCACGTTCGGCCTGCTCCTGACTGAAGCCGACCGTAGCCAACGAGGGCTGAGTAAAGGTCACCGCAGGCACGACTGACAGGTCAATCGGCTTGGCAAAACTCCCGCTTAAAGCATTTTGCGCGGCAACTTTGCCTTCATAGGCGGCAACATAGACAAACTGAGGCCCCATGGTGACGTCCCCAGCCACGTAAACTCTGGGATTCGTCGTCTCCAGCATCGCATTATGGACCGGTTCGCCCGCGGAAGCCACTTTGATGCCAGCCGCCACGAGATTGAGTTCTTCGGTGTTGGGAACGCGTCCTGCGGCCACTAGCAAAGCGTCACCTTGAATCACGCGAACTTGGCCATCGACCGAGATTTCAAGCGCGGCGAGGCCATCTCGCTGATCCACACGACGATAGCGTGCGCCCAACACCACCTCAATTCCGGCATCCGCCAACATTTTTCCGATCACCTGCCGAATCTCGGCGTCATATCCCGGCATCAGCACCTGACCTCGTTGAATCAGCGTGACGCGACTGCCCCAGCGCCTAAACAATTGCCCTAATTCCAAGGCAATATATCCCGATCCCACCACCACGAGATGACTCGGCACGGTGGTAAGCTCCAAGGCCGATGTACTCGTCAGATAGTTGATCTGATCCAAACCGACAATATCGGGAATTAGAGGCCGAGTTCCCGTCGCGATCAGGTAATGTCCGCTCGTCAGGGTTCGATGGTCTACCTGGAGGCGATAGTTGTCTACAAAGTGGGCCTCGCCGTGAATCAGGTCAATGTTGTACTCCGCGAGCAAATCCTCATATTTTTGCTGACGCAGCGTTGCGACTAAGTCGTTTTTCTGTTCCACTAGGGCGGCGAGGTCGATAGACTCTTGGGCGATGTGCAAACCAGAAAACGGATGATTGCCTGCCAGATCATACAAATCTGCTGCCCGAAGTAGTGTCTTCGAAGGCACACAGCCCACATTTACGCAGGTGCCACCGATGGTGCCGCGCTCGATCATGGCCACCCGCGCACCTAACCGCCGCGCTTCAATGGCCGAGGAAAACGCCGCACTGCCGGACCCGATGACTACCCAATCATATTCCGTCGAATCGTCTCGGGGCAGCGCTCGGATGGTCTCCTCAACCAACTCGTGAACTCCGACCACGTGATATCCCACTTCGGCAACCCGGCTTCGAGCGGCATCAAACGAAAAATCCGAAGGCGCTGTCAAAATGGCTTCTCCGCGGCGAAAATCCGCCTGAATATTCGACCCCCCTGCATGACTCAATGCCTTCGCCACGTGATGTTCACAGTCAGTACAGGTCATTCCTTGAATTTCCATCCGATAGCGCACTACCTTAGCCATTTTTCCCTCCTTACTACTTACCTTAACTATACTGCGTTTTTTGTCACGGCAGCGCCTCTCATACAGACGGTAGGTCGATCTTGAGAGGATCTTGTACCTCCCAACAGAAACTCGACCATCGATATCTCATGAAAACCCAAAAAGCCTCTTGCCCGCCCACGAACCCTGGGGTCTCCAAAATCGTCGGTGGTGCAAGGCCTGGTTGGCCGCCTGGTAAACCTGAGGACAAGATCAGCCACCCAAACGGCAAGACCGCTGCCGCCAGATTCCACCACGACCACCAATGCGTCAGCCGATGGCCTTCCTCCCGCTGATCTAATTGCTGAAACGCCTTTCCCGACTGCCAGGCATGGTCGACAAGCTAAAATAATGAACGATCATTCACCGTTACGAAGAACTTCATTGCGCTATGCCGTTACCGTTACATCGCCCGCATGGCTCACGGCCCTGCTCATTATTGGGCGCGGTTTTGCCATCGACTTGGTAATTCAACCGCTGTTAAATGGCCTGATGGGATTTCTTCCCGATGACCGATTCCTGATGTGACCACCGTGTTTAACATCGTCGAACGGGTGGGAGGCACCGTGGGGATTGGTCTCTTGGTCAGTCTGTTTACCGTGCGCGAAAAGGCTCAAGTGCAAGCGGTGACCATTCAACACCACGTATCGTCCGCTCAAGTGCTTACCGCCGTGAACCACCCTACGCACGCATCAGCAGTGGTGGTCCATTTCGTGCAGAATGCGGAGACCTTCGGGTTTCACGACGTGATTGGGGTCATCGCGGGCATCAGCATGGTCGGCTTCCTACTCGCCGTGGCCATCCGAGCACCCCAAAAGGAGATGGGT
>JAMCVM010000043.1 GCA_023475835.1 Bacillota bacterium
TCACTCGAACCGTCTCTCTCAATGTGTATACCAATGACTTACATGACTTACATCGCTTCCGCGAATAACAAACCATACCTATTTGAGTGGGACCACGAACTTCCACGCCAATTATCGGAGCAACTCCCTAAAAAACCGCAAACTCCACAATTCATAAGTGCCGGATATATAAACCCTCATTTTCATCACTAAAATTCTCCATTTCTACGTTTTGTATCAACAGTGCGGATGAGTCATTTCCCATTAATCACACACCGATGCAAGGCTTCTCAGGCTGTTCCCTGTTCGGCGCGGTCCCGCTAGGCCCGCCACCGTCGTGGCGGGCCTTAGTGATCACCTATTCTTCGACCAGTCCCGCCTTGGACTACGATTACTTATCGAATGGGAAACATCTATTCGGTAGAATGATACCAATTATTGCACAACCTATCTTGCACGAGACTTGTGGGTAACGTTAAGCTTTACCGGACCGGGCGATGAGCAATTTAACCCACCAATGGTGACCACTCTGGAAGCGTATCGCGCCCTGTTTGCTCAGTCGGGGTCGGTGTCCGTCCGCGGGGAAGCCTCGCCTTCCTATCTCGATTGCTATCGTGAGGCCATCCCCCGGATTCATGCCTTGATTCCTCAGGCGAAAATGATCATTCTCCTGCGCCATCCGACGGCCCGAGCATTTTCAGAATATGTCCATTTGGTGCGGGACGGGCGCGAATCGTTGACCTTTCGGGAATCGCTCGAGGCTGAAGACCGGCGCATGGCGGCAGGGTGGCGCAGGATTTGGGCCCACAAGGCTCGCGGACGCTATTACGAGGCCGTGAAAGCCTATCTCACGGAGTTTGGGCGGGAAAATGTGGGCGTCTGGTTCTATGAGACTTTGCGCGATGATCCCGCGAAGACCTATCGTCAGATCTGTCAGTTCCTGGGGGTGCACGACGAGTTTGTCCCGGCATTCCATTCGGTCAATGTCGGCAGCATTCCGCGGTGGAATCGACTCCATCAATGGCTCAACCACGCGAGCCCGGGCCTCAAATGGTTGCGGCAGCAGATCCCTCCTCGGTGGAGAACGCGCGTCCGACAAGCTATCGACCGGATGAATTTGAGTCCCATCTCGATGTCTTCTGCGGATCGGGCGTATCTCGACGCCTATTATTCGGACGATATCGCGCGTTTGCAACACCTCCTGCCGTCCCTCGATTTTTCCCCGTGGAATGCTCAGGAGGTTGCAGCCCGAACCGCCCCCAGGGTCGAACGAACCCGTGTGTACAACTCCAGCCCACTCCACGACCGATCGGCATCGTCAGGAGGAACAATCTCTGACGACGGGGGGCCCTAAGCCTTTCTCGTCCGAGGGCGAGGCCGTCAGATGAGGGGCCGTGTGAGGGAATCGACCAGAGGTGCCACCACGATTTGATGAGAAGAAAGGAGTCTTACCCATGGAAATCCCGCCTCGAAACGTCCCCAAGGCTTTAGGCTCCATAAGCCGACCACTGAAAGCCCAGATGGCAGTGCGTCTGGGCTGTGCTACCTTCCTGATAGCCGGGGTTCTCAGTACCACCGGCCCCGCATGGGCCCAATCGACCGTTGCGGGGCCCAGCCCTTTCGTTCGGTCATCCGCTTCCGTGGGACCCACCCCCACCGCTTGGGCCACCGGCCACCAAAACCTGACCAACAATGGAGCCTTTTTGCCTTCTCAGGTGCCGTGGTTGGGCTCAGGCCCTTGGTGGATGGATCGGTTCCCGGGCTCTTACGCACTTTCTGTTATTAATAGTTGACATAGTAACGATAAAGAAACAATATAGTCATTTCTCTGGCTAGTGGTTGAATGAAAATATGAACGAAAGCATAAGCTTAACCTCTTCGACGCGATGGACTACCCTGACAAGAAATGTCATCCAGGGGGTAGGGAGCGGGCTGGCCATGGACCCCGTACGGTTAAGCCAACAATTGCAATACTTTTTTAGAATGGAGGCCATGGAAATGACCGATCGATTCGGTAGTATCCCTCGATTCATGGAGATGCTAGCGAAGTTTTGGTATGGGCTCTCGATCCCGAGTGACTGGGGATTGATGGAAGTGGAACGAGGAGAAAAAGGCTGGTACTTTCACTGGCGGTCGCGGTCGGATCAGGCCACGTGCCCAGTCTGCCACACCGTGAGTCGGCGTTCCACCAAGCGGTAGACCGACCATACGGGGCAAGACTTTTCGTTGGATGGGAAGGCCGTGTATCCCAGGATGAGCACCACGCGCTCCATTTGTGATCAGCTGGATTGTCCCGTCTACCCCTTCGTGGAACCCATGGACGGCTTTGCCGTCTCCGGGGCGCGTATGTCCAATCGATTGAAGACTTTCCTCATCCGCTGAGGCTTAGGGTCGAGCATCAATGCTTGACCTTCGACGCTCTTGCCCCTGGGGATTGTGGTCAGCCGGGACACGCTGATCCGTCTGCTGAAAACCCAGGGCGCGACCGTGGTCGCACAAAACCTTCAGCGTCGGGACGTGGAGGTGCTGGCCGTGGATGATGTCAATGGGCGCAAAGGGGATGCCTCGACGGCGTGTTCCGTGTTCATCGATGGGGAAACGATCGATTTCTGGTCATGGTCGAAGGCGCTTGGCAAGACCCCACCGAGGCGGTCCTGGCCAAGTTTCCGACGGTCGACATTGTGAGCCGGGACCGTGGGAGTGCCTATGCGGCGGCCACCGACGCCAGGGGTAAACTCCAAGTCGCTGATCAGTTCCATTTAATCGACAACCTGCACGCAGCGATTAAAACCGCGCTCGCCCTCACCTTTAGGGTCTGATGTGTTTTTGCCTCAAGGCGACGGTTGGATCCAACCCGTCGCAGGAGATGCCCCGCAAACGGAGCACCTGCCGCCCTGGACGTTGTCAGAAGCGGATCGCGAACGGCGCATTCGCATCGCGCGGCTCACCGCGCGGCAAGCACGAAAATATCGAACGACCCTGAAATTGATCGAGCTTGCGGATAGCGACCTCCGTACGGCGAGCGTGGCCGCGCGCCTGGGCATCACGCGAGCGACCTTGCGTCGGTGCCGTAAAGAAGCGCCGGATACCATCGCGAAGGTCGAAACCCAAGTCGATGCCTGGACGGAGGCTCTGGCTTCGCCGAAGGCCATACGCCCGCTCAACACTCTGGCCCCCGGGGCCCGACCTGCGTCGGCATCCATAGTCGCCCCCTATCACGAAACCGTCCGACGTTTAGCCGCTGAAGGGGAAGGGCATCAAAGGATTCATGCCGTGATTGTTAAGGAAGGTTTTTCGGGCAGCGCCAACACGGTATACCAGTATTTGCTCAAAGTGCGGCACGAAAACGCCCTAGCCGGAAACGACCCAGCCGAAAATCAGGCCTCAGACCCGACGAAGAGGCGACCGCTCCGGATCGGGCTCATCCGGATGGCTCGGGGCTCCATCTATCGACACCTATTACAAGAAGTCGCGCACGAACGGGCGACGGCGTTACAGGCCCGAACGGGCCTGGCCTCGGTCGAGAGGGCGAGGCTCAACGCACCAGAGACGGCGTCCGTGCCCGCCCCCTGGATCAATACGACGGCCTACGATGACGCCACGGCCGCCATTATTTTTGATACTCGCACCCCCATTGCGAAGCCCAGCAAGATCGTGAGCACCGAATGGTATACGGAGCTGGAAGCCAAGCTCCCGATTGTGGCTCGGCTCCGGACATGCCTGTCCACCTTTACCACGATTCTGGATACCGGCGATGAGGCGGGCCTGGACCAATTCATTCGAACGGATCAGGACGACGACTCGGAGCCGATTGCGGAGTTCGCCTCGGGATTGAAACAGGATATCGAGGCGGTGAAAAACTGCCTCCGCTATCCGGCCATTAGCAATGGCCCCATGGAGGGAACTAACAACAAAATCAAAATGGTCCGTCGCCGGGGGTATGGACGAGCGGGACTCGAACTCCTCAATGCGCTCTTCACCCTCCCCTGGTATTACTATGATTTAGATCCTACCCACGAACCTTATCCCGAGGCTGCCTAGATAGCCTCCAAACCAATATCATCGGAACCCCCTTCCTGGATGGACTGAGAACCGGGCGTGGTCCACCACGCTATCTCGGCTTCGAACGGTCGTCCGTTCTATTCCCTGGGAGATCTATTGTCACAGAGAACCCCTTTTTTGCGATTTTGTCGTCGACAAAGGATCAATACACACTCAATTCCGTTGGACTTGTCGCTGTTCCGTCAATTGCCAATAACAGACAGTGCGTAAGAGCCGCAAAGATTAGCTGAAAGCGAGGAGTGTCACAAAAACATGTGGATCAAATCGAGACATTGGAAAACCAACTCGTCGGGTACGCGTCCTTTAATTTGCAATTGGCGAGCTTTCCAATCGAAGCTCTTCACTTGGTCTGCTAAAATAACCCCCTCAAAAACCAACCCCTTGGGTAGGATGACCTCAAAGGGATATCCTTTTTGTTGGCGAGTGATGGGACAGACAACAGCAAACCCCGTGGCCGTGTTGAAGTTTTTTGGCGACAAAACTATTCCTGGTCGTGTACCCGCTTGTTCGTGCCCCGACTGTGGATTAAAATTCATATAAACGAGATCTCCTCGGTCGGGCGTAATCGTCACAGCAACTCATTCCCTTCGACGCCCCAATCAATTTCGCTGTGACGATTTTCCGGCGTAATTTTGCTTAAAAGTTCTTCCAGGCAGGGTGCTTTCTTTTTAGCGGTTAAGATAATGCTATGCTCCATAACGCGCCATTCCAATTCAGTCCCTTGGTCGATTGCGGCAGCCTCGGCGACGGTGCGCGGAATACGAATCGCGAGACTGTTACCCCATTTTTGAACCGTGGTACCCACAGAAATCCCTCCTCTTTGTTTCTGCGATTCTCTAGTGTCCACGATAACACCATCCCTGTGTTTTGTATATACATAGGATATACAGCCATTGCGAAAAAGATACATGTCATCCGCCAAATTTGGTAAGTGATACCGACTCATCTCTCCCCCCACCGCTCCAGTTCGATTTCTGTTCCCGCCAGCAAGACACAGACTTCCCCAGTTGGGATCGGGGGATGCAACCCTAGCACACGGATGGATCTGGGTGATAGTGCTACGCTGCGCAATATGTAGGGGAACGTAATCAAATAAACCACTAGATATTGACGTCATCGGAACTCAGACTGATTAGCGCGACTAATCGGTGAATAGAGAGGATTATAATAACGGATATAAATACCGCGGGGTGGCGAATTTTGAACATAGCGTTTTTGTTGATAACCTGTGCATAACCGCCACGCCAAAGATGGCTGAATAGCGTGTCTACTCAGTTATCTTTGGGTTTTTTACGTTTCGGTAGTCGGAAAACGGCACCGGGACTAAGGCCCAAATAATGACTATGTATTTCTGTTTATAGTACAGTATTGCAGTAATGACCCTTAATTTGAATTATTGTGCACAGTAACCGTCGCGGAAGACCGAATTATTCCGCAAATGAAACCCAGGGAAGTCTGAGACATCATCGATCCCCTTGGGTCCGGCTTCCCAGTGCGCCTCATAAATGACCCAACCCGCTTGATGCAAGGCCATGGCCAGTGCGTGCGTATGCTCCGATACTTGCGCCGCCGTGCTTGCGGACGCGTCCTGGTCGAAGTCTAATACCGCTTGACGCTGGGGCCAATCTTCGACCGCTTTCAGCACCGACCGCCAGAGACTCACACCCGGCACCCCGATCACCGCCTGGTGCAAGAAGTGTGCCGTCACATCCGCCTTGAGCGGTCCCTCGGTCACCCACACCGTATTGCCGGGACAGTCCAGCCCGCCCGGCTAAGGGCTCACGAAAAATTAAGTTGAATGATTACTGGACGCTACCGATTGGTTCTCAACTTCGTTGTTTCGAGTATCAACGCGGGTAAGGCTGATTAACTAACCGACCATTGGCAATGCCGCGAATAAAAAAACATGCATCCCCAGATGAGTCAGGTGGGACCCTGCCAATGGAGGACATAGAGTGAAATTGGCGACTACAACTCCCTAAAAAGCCCTTAATGCGCCCGAAATTGGCGAGAAGTACGGCCCGTTTCCTGCTACCTGACTTATCTGGGGATGCATGTAAAAAAATAACCGATAAATAAAGGATTTTGCGGTGAACATGAGGAACCATTCTCCATCCAAATCTTGGGGGAGGCTATGATGATGGTCGTAGGACAAGAAATCATCCAATTCTTACGCCGACAATAGGCTAAGGTGGCACCCGTGTTCAATGAAAAAGCGAAGCGTTTCTGGGACGGAGCCACTGCGTTGGAACTTGGCTACGGCGGCATTACCGCCGTGAGCAGAATCACCGGCTTGGCTCCGAACACTGTGCGCGCCGGCATTCGCGTCGTGCAAGATCCCGAGGATCAAGCCTCCCCACGCATCCGCCGGCCGGGGGCCGGCCGCAAGACGATCGTTCAGAATGATCCGACACTCGTGCCAGCGTTGCTGGCACGAGTCGCCCCTGCGACCCGGTGGGATCCTGAGCGACCTTTGCTCTGGTCGTCCAAGAGTTTTCGGAATCTAGTCACCGAATTACGCACTCAAGGGCATCCCGTGAGTGAACGCACCGTGAGCAAACTGCTCAAAGAAGCGGGCTATAGCCTCCAAAGCCCCCGCAAGGTACACGCAGGCAAAGCCGATCATCCCAATCGGGACGCCCAGTTTCAGTTTATTGCCCGCCAACGGGAGAGCTTTCAGAAAGCAGGCCAACCGACGATTTCGGTCGACACGAAGAAAAAAGAACTCGTAGGCAACTTTATTAACAAAGGTCGAGATTGGCGAGAGACCAAGGCACCGATCGCGGTGAATGCCGATGACTTTGCCCGCCTTGCCATAGGCAAGGCGGCACCCTACGGAGTCTACGACGTCGCCGCCAATGAAGCGTTCGTGAATGGGGGTCAGAGCCATGACATCGCCGAATTTGCGGTGGCGAGTATTCAAGGCTGGTGGGACGAACTCGGTCGTGTGCGTTATCCGGAAGCGACCAACTTGTATATTACCAGCGATAGTGGCGGCAGTCACTCGGCCGTCAGCCGTCTTTATAAAGTCCAGTTGCAAGCCTTGGCGGATGCCACGGGCTTGGAGATCCATGTCAGCCATTATCCTCCCGGCACGAGTCAGTGGAATCCGATTGAACAGAAACTCTTCAGCCCCATTAGTCTCAACTGGCGCACTCAACCGCTAGAGCGCTTCGACACCGTGGTTCAGTACATCGCCCACACCACGACTGCGACCGGCCTGACTGTCAAGGCAGTTCTCGATGACCGGACGTACGAAACCGGGCGCAAGGTGTCGAAGGCGGACCTCGCCAAGGTGAACATCGAACGGAACGCCTTTCAAGGAAACTGGAATTACGTCATCAAACCCACTCCGCCGACGGCGGAGAGCGCCTAGCAAGCCAGCTACTCTCGAGAACGCTCCCATATTCAGACCATCCAGTCCTCGATCAGCCGAAGGCTAGCCCTTTTGCATGCTCCGTGCCTCCATCAATCCGACCATTACCACAATTAGTGCAAAATATTAATCCCGCGTTTCCCATCCTTATCCCTAGATATTGTGTTGTGCCATGATCACCAGACTACATATCGATTGAAAAGGTTTGGTGGCCACAACATATTGGGCTGAACAAAAATACTTAACCCCAATATATGGGGGTGCGAAACGTGGGTTAATGGATCCGAGGTGTAATGCCGCTGATCGGTCGCCGATGCTTCGCACTTGTTTAGGTTATTTTTTCGGGAGTCCATACGCTACCACGCTCTCACCACCGAGGCACTCAACGACCCCTCGGCACGTTTCCGATCGCAAAAGTCTTCTCGAACCATTCCCCCAGGGGTGGGGATTTTTTGACCAAATTGGGGATTTCCTGTTGACCAAATACGCCGCCAGGGGGTCTCCATAGACCCCCCACATTTCTGACCCGGTTGCGAATCTGTAAACAAGGAGGCATTCGCAATGTTAAGTTTGGAAGAGGTCCAGCGGGCCATTGTGGAAGATGATCGGGACCGGATTAGCGCAGAGGCCACGGTACTCGCTGCACAACGTGGCCTAGTTTGGGTCATCCTACCGCTGTCGGACGGTCGATGGGCCACGACGTATAACGCAGAGATTGATCCGGATTATGTTTTTACGTGGAAGTCTCAGGAAACAGCGATCACCACAATAAGACGAGTATGGGAAAGCATTCACCCAGACTACACCGATGCTGATCGAACCAACCGATTCGGGTGGTTCGTCTCGTCCGACGGATCAGTCCTCCCCGAGAGCCACGCGATCTCCGTAGGCCAAACATTTCAACGATAATCGAAGCCTACATACGGCCTTGCGATTATCCCTTGGTCGATGAATCGTAGTGTTTTGGCTAACTCCTTTGGTCTATGGCTTGGCTAAGTCAGTGGCCATCAGTTCTAGCCTAATTCGGAGGTTGCGGTGGTGGTCGGGGAACTCCCTCCAGACGAATCATCTTCCCCGGTGGCTACGGAGGCTCCCAGCGCACGGCGGATTTCTACCTGAAAGAAACGCCGCCTCCGACACCTGCTACTTGTCCGATCCGGGAATGGAGGACTCCTTGGAACCTAGCGCTAGGAGGCGACGCTGAATTGCTAGTAAGCGGGTTTCGAGGTCCGCCATGGTCCCATCGCTCTCGCTCAAGGCCTCCTGAACGGCGGCGCGAAGGGCCTCGACGTTGGTGACGGGGACGGTGTCCGACACGTTGACGGCCTTTGAAGGGTGCTTGGATGGATGCATACCCATTCTCCTCTCTCTACCATGCTGAATCCCTGACGCATTCCATATTTTTCGCCACGGCAAACCTTGTTTCCGACTTCCCCGAAACCCTAGACTTCCTTGAGACGATCAGTACTAAGCCCAGAATCCTCAGTCGTTTCATCGCGAGTGCCGCTTCGTTTTGCGCACGGGTCTTCCCTAACCCTTCCCTTTAGAAGAGCCACACCCAATGGATATCCTCGAAGGATTAGACGCGAACATGTTGGCGCTCGAGGTTTTGCTGGACGGCCACCGCCCCTCGAGTTTGCCTGAGGAGCGAGATGGTTTCGCGGCTGACCCGAATGCCGATCGATCGAAGAGAACGGGCCAAGGCGTTCGCACTTGCATCCAGACCTTGCTGGACGATAAAATCTTTCTGGTCGAAGCGTTGGATGTCGATCAGGCACCAGGTGCTGGGAACCGGGAGGCCATAGAAGAGCTTCCCCACGACCGCCAGAGTGTCTTGGACCCACGGGCGCTGCGCCTCGGCTGACAGGGTCGTGGAACTGGCAAGGTGCTCGGGGAGTCGCTCACTGAGCCGGATTGATTCCATCTTTTCTCATCGCCCTTGGTACACTTTTCTCTATTATAGCCGCAAACTGGGCTCTTGCACACTTCGTCTTATACACTATTCAAGGTCCCGTCAAAGTCCTGCAACCCCCTGTAATTTCGCCATTTTTTAAGGGAGTGGACATTTTCCGATCGATCGGTTATAGTGAACCTCTATCAGGAAAATTACGGACGAGATGATGGCCTTTGG
>JAMCVM010000245.1 GCA_023475835.1 Bacillota bacterium
GCACCCTCACCTTCTTTCGATGAACGGCTTAATGGATTCACGAGTACGGCTGTGTGGGGCGATGGAGATTAGGTTGTCCGTCACCACGAAGTGATGGAACGCATATTGCGAGAGCGACAGCGTAGACACATTAAACCTCGCATTTGTTGATGCGCAAGGACTTCGGGGCATCCGAACGACACGCTAGACACCCGAGTGCGGTTCTTCTAATCCCGGTCGTCGCAGGTTCGAATCCTGCCGTGGACACCATGAAAGCCTCACGCCGCAAGGATTTCGGGCTGTACGTTAGGGAAATAATTTGCAATTGCAGCCTCTGGGAAAGTTCGCCGTGACCGTGGTTGAGATGAAGTCCCAAGAGGGGGTGCGCATCAGCTTCCGTGCCGAATTTTTGGAGGATTTTTTGCAATGGCCACCGGTGGCAGACAAGGCTCATCCTCAACCCGGATATCATCCGCGGCCCGGAGAAGTCTCCATGCGGATCCAAGAGATTTTAGAACGTCCTCTCAGCGAATTGTTTAGCCTTCAACGCTTCGTCGGCTATAACGTCAGTGCACCGATGGATTGGACGCACTTGCGCTGTACCGGCTGTGGCGAACGGGTCATTGGCCGATACACCCATCACCTAGGCCAGGAGGCGTGGTGCCCGGCTTGTTGGGACCATCGCGTGCATGGTCCTGGGCCAGACGAGGGAAGGTAGGCGAGGATTGTGGGTGGACTGTTCGGCGTCAGTGGCGGGGTGGTCGGCATTTCCTTTATCTTTTCTATGCTGGGGCAAGGGGGTGGGATGATCTACATGCCCTTGTTCCACTGGGTGGGCTACGACATCAAAACGGTCGCGATTCCCCTTGGCATTTTGTTGAGTGCCACCGCCAAAATCTTTTCGCTGCCGCAATATCAGCGGCAGCACCTCATTGATTGGGGGGGCGCCTGGCCGATGATGATTGCAGTGCTCATAGGAGCGCCTCTGGGGGCCCTGGTCACCGGCGAGGTGCCGACTCGGTTGCTCAATCGGGGGATTGGCGGTAATGTTGCTGGTTGCCGGCGCACGCACCCTCTGGGTAGTGCAGCAATCCGAACCCAATGGGGATGTACCGTGGGCAAGGCGTGTGTTTTTAGGGTCGCTAGTCGCTGGCGGTGCTGGCTTTATCGGTGGCTTGCCCGGCATCGCAGGAGGCTTTATTATCAGTCCGATGCTGATTTGGATGGGCTATCGCTCGAAAACGAGCGCAGCCACCACAGCGGCGGTGGCGACGGTCTCGAGCTTGGCCGGGTTTGCCGGTCACATGGCCCATATCGCCATTCCCGGCACGATTCTCTTGGTGACTCTGGTCGCGGCTAGTGCGGGGAGCGTGGCAGGATCCTGGTTTATGGCGCACCGAGCCAAACCGTCATGGATCAAAGCCTTATACGGGATTATTCTGCTGACCGTGGGCGGAGAGATGCTGGGCGGGTTGTGGCACCTTAACACCCTGGGAGCCGTGGTTGGCGGCTTCGTAGGCATAGGCTATCTCGGGTGGCATAGCCTCGCCCACCATGAGCCGCCGATGCCTCACGTTTCCGCATAAAGGAGTGGGACCACGCGCTCTCATCCGCTAAAACAGACGGGGGCTCGGGTCGGGAAGGTGGCCATTGGGCGATCTGCGGTTATTTCAGCCATCTCACGCCCCCCATTGCGATCAGATCGGGCGGTATAGGACTTCCATGATCCGCCAAGGCCCGAGATTGGGAGCGATCCGGCGACTCGTGGGATCTAGGGCGATCGTGAATTGCCGGTTCGAGGGCTAATCTCACGACGGCGATCTGGGGGGCATGGCTTGGCCATGCCAATTTCTTAACGAGCGCCCAGCCCGGTTCCCATCGAATTCGCGAGTCCAGGCATAACCCTCACGAGTTTAGACCACCATAGAGCCGAGGAGGGCATCTCATGTGAGACCTGAAAGAAGCGCCGCAGTCCTGTCGGCTCTGGCTGCCATCGCCGGTCTTGCCGGAGCCCCTGAATCCCCTGGCATTCCTCTGGGCTCTTTAGGGTATTTTAGCCCACCCCGACTTCAATCTCAGAGCTTTGGCCCGTTTTCCACCGCGGCCAATCATGGCTACGAATCATCGCGGCGGATTAGTCCGATTGTTCCCGGATCCTACTCGGCCAAACGTTCGCCCCAACTCTATGCGGTGCAGTTTATTGGCGACGACCCTAAAAACCTTAAGCGCGATCACCTGGTGATCGCGCTTGCCAGCGGTCAGCATCCGTGGCCTTTTAGGCCCTTAGACTTTACCCGATACGATTTGGCAGGATACCCTGCCCGCGCGATTCACTGCCCACAGTCGATTGCCGCTCAATTCAGCGCCGATCGGTTTAATCAACCACCCTCGCGGTGGAGGGTGCACGTGACGCCCGAGGCGCTCGAACTCGGTCGGCCGTCGGCGTATGCTGAGACTACATTGGCGGCGCTCAACGCCTACCGAACCATCTTAGGAGAGAGCACCCTGGACTACAATCTGAATTTGGCTTGGGCATCTCAAGCCCATGCCGATTATTTGGCGGTCAATGGGTATAATGCGCCGTCATTTCACGACGAGCAGGAGGACGGCCGGCACTTCACTGGGGACAACCCTTGGAATCGGGATATGACGTTTGGCTGGCCGAGTTCCCTCACGGGCGAGGTGGGCATTGAGTGGAGTCAGCAAATGCCCGCCCCGATCGTCATTCAGAACCTTATTGACACCGTGTATCACCGTCTTGACCTGCTATCTGATAATCTATACAGCGAAGGTGAAGGGATATCGTTTGGCAAGACCGGGGCGGTCGTCATGGACCTTGGATTCGGCTATGGGGATTCTCTGCCACGGGCTGTGGTCTATCCCTATCCGGGGGAAGTGGGCTTGCCCATCTTTTGGACGGATTTGGAGTCGCCCAATCCTATGCCGGGAGGATTCGGCCGCGTCTATGGGTATCCGCTCACGGTGGACATTCCGACGGCGGCCCGATTGGATCACATCGTCTTTTCTCTGGACCAGGGCCGCCGATCGATTCCTGCCTTCGTCGATCCAGCCGGTCAGGGGGATATGGATGGCAATCAGGTGGGGTTGGTGCCGGACCTGCCTTTGCCGGCGGAGACAGTGCTTACCGCACACTTTTTAGCCCGGGCGGTGTTTCAGGACGGGGAGGTGAAGCTCATTCGCTTGGTGTGGCAATTTGCTACCGGAGGAGCGGCCATATCCGTTGCGGCCGTGCCTCAAGCCAGGGGACAGGTGGAAATCGCGGTTGCCAGCACCGGGGAGGGTATTGCTTTCGCTAGGGAACCGGTGGCAATCTATCATGGGGTGCACATCGTGGCGACGGGCATCACGAACAGCCAAGGAGAGGTGGCACTGCGAGTGCCTGGACCAGGGATTTACTTGGCTAAAGCAGCCACCGGAAATGCTGTGGAGTTTCAGGAGGGTGACGCCAATGCATAGTTCTCTTCCCACTCAGAGTGTCGACGTTCGAGTAAACGACCAAGGTCTTCGCCTTACCTTCTTGGTCCGGGAGGGCCAAGGCCGAGCCATCATTTTAATTCATGGAATGGGGTCGAGTCGCCTTGCCTTTTGGTCACTACTTCAAGCCTTCCCCCTTCCCAATCCGGTGTATGCCTTGGACCTGCCCGGATTTGGCGGTTCGACGCTGCCGCACCGGCGCCAAGGCTTGAACGACTACGTCCAAGCAGTGTTCGCATTTGCAGCCGCCTTGCACTTGATTCAGCCAATATTGGTAGGCCATTCGTTTGGTGGGATGGTGGCTGCTGAAACGGCAATTTCGAGGCCAGATCAAATTTTCGGTGTGTTTTTGGTGTCCAGTGCCGGCTGGATTTATCCTCAGAACGTGATGCAGCCGACCCCATCGGTCTTGTTTAACCGAATTGGGATTTGGATTACGGGATCCGATTGGATTGGGAAAAAAATGATCGTCGGTTTGGGTCAAGATCCGCTCCAGATCAGTCGTGAGGAGCGGGCACGGATGAGCTATGGCTGGCGGCACGCGCGGGAGATGGCTCGGATGGGACGGTTTTATGAGACGGAGGCAATGGCGCTTCGGTTGCAACAGTCGAAGGTTCCTGCCGTCGCTTTGGCAGGGGACCGCGATCCGTTATTCCCTCTCAGCCAAGTGAAGGCCGCCGTAGGCGACCGGGTGCCCCTTTGGGTCATCAAAGGGGCAGGCCACCTTCCCATCGAGTATGACTTAGCCCAATTCCAAGATCGTTTGGTGGAGGCGATAACGTTCATGGATTCGGAGAATCGCCAGCGAAGCGAAGGCCAGTAATGCGGGCGATGGTGGGATCGAGCGAACACAGATCCTGAGCACTCATATCATGGACATTTTTCACTCCCATGGTGCGCAGTGCCAGCGTCATTTCCTTCCGACAGCTTTCTAAAAAGTTATACAAACCTTCGCTGGCCGAACGGACATCGAGCGGAAGTTTGGGTTGGGCTCGATAAAACACGAGATCGGTCGGTGGATACAGTGGCACCGTGTCCGTAATTTGCTTATGCGCTAAAGCAAACATGGCGATGGTGCCGATGCCGACGGCTTTGGCCCCGAGCGCGATTGCCTTGAGAAAATCTCCAGGTTCACGCAGGCCTCCCGATACCACTAAGTCGACGTCATCGGAGGCCCCTTGGCTCTGCAAATAGCGGACGGCACGTGAGAGGGCATAAAGAGTCGGAATGCCAAAGTGGTCGGATAGGGTAATTGGAGCGTTGCCAGTGGCTCCTTCGGTTCCGTCAATGACCAGGACATCAACCCGAGCGTCCAACGCAACGTCAATGTTTTCCTCGACCAAGTCATCGGCCCCCATTTTTAAGGCGATGGGGATATGGGGAACGGTGTCGCGCAGGAACTCGACGATTTCTTTGAGCGGCGTCGGCTGCCTGGGATCGTGTAAGAACAAATCGGCATGGATTATCGGCGATTCATTCGGACCCAGGCGCATCAAGGCTTTAATCTCCGGGCCAACCTCCGAAGGTGAGGCCAAGACGGCGTTTCCAGGCATGGCGCCTTGGCCGACCTGCACTTCGATCATATCCGCGCGCCGCAAAATTTCGGGATCGCGGTTCCAGACCCATCGACCGAACTGCAGGATATAGCGGTAGGCCTTCGCTCTTTCTTCTTCGAGAAAAGGACCTTGGCCCGAATTGATAGGAATTTGGGATCGGCCGCAAGCGTCGGCAATAGCCAGACGGGCTGCCTTGTTTAGCGCCAAACCGTAGGCCATGCCTGAGACGAAGATGGGCATGGAAAAGGTTAAAGGTTGGCTGGCTCCAGCACCGAGGGTGGTGGCGAGATCGACCGGTTCATCCTCTAAGACGGGACGACGAGCTAATTGCGCAGCGGTAAAGGCCAGATCATCGAAACCATGAGCCGGTTTGGCGGAACCCATGGGACGGATCACCATCTCCCCGCTGGCCGATCGCAAAGAGGCATACAGGAAGTCCCTAAGCGGGGTTGATCGCAGAGAAAGATACAACTCAGCCAAGGTGTCGCTCATCGGCCGGGTGAGTAAAATGTGAATCATTCTTCGCGCCATTGCGGGCAGAATCACTAAAACCGCCAGGGCTACCACCACGGCGACGATTAAGCCGCCGAGAATCACGGATATGACCATCATCCGGTTCACCCCATCTTTGGAATGAGGTTAACCTGCGTGATTCGACCCCTTCTTATACTCCGTCGAGCGGATGAGAAAGCTGGTCGACTAAGATGTTGCCTTGGCGTAAGACTTCGAGTCCACTGACGCCTTCTTCAGGACGAAACCATTCGCCGATAACGACTCGCGAGACACCGGCATTGGCGATAGCTAGGGCACAGGTTCGACATGGGGCGGTAGTGACATAGATCGTCTTGTCGGGCTCGCGATTTTCGGCGAACAGCAAGGCATTGATCTCGGCGTGCACACTCCACTGGCACGGCTGTTGGGTATCGCAACCCAGATCCTGGCAATGGGCATACCCCCCGGGGCTGCCATTGTATCCTGTGCTGAGAATGCGACCCCGACTATCCACCAGCACGGCACCGACCCGGCGACGTTGGCAAGTGGACCGTTCGGCGGCCCCATAGGCTAGAGAAAGGAAATATTGGTCGCGAGTGGGGCGCATAAATCCTCCCATATATCGAGCACGGCAGTCAAAGACGCTCACTTTCCCGTGCTGCGGTTTTGATCCCACGGCTGCAAGATTGATAGCTTGATATTAGAGAAAAAGGGGCCTGGCGTCTAGGAAAAGAGAGCATACGGGAAATATCTAGGGCGAGAAGGGTTCGACTGTCGCTAAAATCTTGAAAAACCCCAGAATTCCATAACGGGTGTGTGCGTGAAGACATTGCCTTGCCACCAGTACTGTCCGCATTCTGAGACTCGCTGGTCGCTCTACACCGGATCGGAAGCCCTACGACCTACGCCAGTCAGCGACTGTTGTGAGGACACCGGAGAGAGTTCGCTTGCCACCGCTGCATTCTCTGCCATAGGGTAGAACCGTGGATTGAACTGATGGGGTGTTCGAGTCAACGTTGACGGCTTGAAGTCCCATCGTTGGACACCGCAATCCCTTGGCGGCCTATTGATTCCGAAACACGATGGCGCGCTCTAAAACGCAAACGAAGGTCCCGGCGCAGTCTAAAGCAACTATCAAACCAGGGGAACCATAACCCGCCAGCTCGCTTTACAGCATCACCGTGCTTTGTTATGGTCTGGCTAGCGGCGGATGCGGACTCCTTTCGCCAACCGCGAACGACTGAGCGCCGATCTTGCTACGGGCAGGCCAAACCGGGGCCTTTCCGAAGTGCCAGAGAGGAGAGGACGCATCGATGATCCGTCTATTTGACACCCACCACGTTCGAAAGAGCGTCGAATTGGAAGGTTGTTGGGATTTCGAACCGATGCACATTGGGGATTCATTGCCGGGGCGTTATCATTTTCGATTGCCGGTGCCAGGGGTATGGGAAATGCACCCGGAGTTTTCTGCCTATCGCGGTTTGGGTGCCTTTCGTCGACAAATCCACACTTCGTCTAGGGAAAATCTGATGATGACGTTTGACGGTGTCAGTCATACCGCCAACGTGTTTTTTGATGGAGAGCCAGTGAGGCATCACTATAACGCGTATACGGGATTTTCGTTGGTGGTGCCTGAGGTGGCTGCCGGGGATCACGAGATCGTAGTGACCGTTGACAATCGCTTTGGTGCGGATTCGACGCTTCACATCGCCAACGATTATTACACGTACGGGGGCATTATCCGTCCCGTTGCCTTGGCCCGTGTCCCCAAAGTGTTCGTGGACGGGTTGCGGTTTATCCCATCGGGGCAGGGTGACGCTTGGACCGCTGAAATTGCAGTGGGACTAAAAAGCTGTGTCGAAGGCGCGAAGCCATTTCGGATCGAGGTAGAGTTGGCAGGAAAGCGCCTTGTGGTGGCGGAGGGCACCGTCGACGGATCGAAAGACACCCAGTGGTATGACGCGGAGATGCGATTTGAGGCGATTGATGCCTGGTCTCCCGCCCATCCTCGCCTTTATGAGTTAACGGCCCATCTCTTCCTTGGGGAGAACCCGGTGCTCAGTGACGATCTCATCGACAGGGTAGGCTTTCGTACGATCAGCCTCGAGGGGGATCAAATTCAGATCAACGGTGAAAAGGTGGTCCTTCGGGGCCTAAATCGTCACGAAGACTACCCGGGGGTGGGGGCCGCGATCCCTTTTCCTTTGATGGTGCAGGACCTCGAGCTGTTGAAGGATCTGGGAGCCAATGCGGTGCGGACCAGCCACTACCCCAACGATCAACGATTTTTGGATTTGTGCGACGAGAACGGCTTGTTGGTGTGGGAGGAACATCACGCTCGCGGCTTGGATTTGAACCATATGCAACAACCGGGTTTTCGTGAACAAATTACCGATTCCACCACGGAAATGCTCACTCAACACCTGAATCATCCGGCGATTGTCATCTGGGGGGTGTTTAATGAGTGCGCCAGTGATACCCGTCTGGGCCGCGATCTATACGCTGAACAAATGGCCATCATTCGATCGTTCGATCTGTCGCGGCCGTTGACCTATGCCACGCATCATCGGGATCGTGACCTTTGCTTTGATCTCGCGGATATCGTCTCCTTCAATCTGTACCCGCTGTGGTATGGCGACGAGCGTCCCGAAGACCTCTTTGCCTTGACCCGGCGGTGGGCCGACCAAGGGGGCGGAAAGGGAAAGCCCATCATCATTAGCGAGATGGGGGCGGACGGTTTTTATGGGTTTCGCGAGCCCAGGGCGGGCCAGGGCACGGAAGAGCGCCAAGCCGAAATTCTAGCGGCCGATATTACCGCCGCTTTGGAGCAACATGTGGCCGGGATGTTTATTTGGCAATTTGCTGATTGCCGGGTCAGCGAGACCGGAAGTTTTCGGTTTAGTCGAGCCATGGGCCAAAATTCGAAAGGTGTGGTCGACCGTTATCGACGGCCAAAACTAGCGTATGAGGCGGTTAGGCGACTATATCGGCAAGATGCGGGCGAGTCATTAAACATTCAATCGGGTCCACGGGATCCATCGTAAGCAAGCAGTTGCCTCTGGAGTTCAGTGGATCTTTGGTCATCGATGTTTTCCGGAGCGAGAGGTCAAAGACCTCTCTCGGCATCGGAACCAAAGAGACTTGACTACGCTAAAACCCGGGAGGGCTATGGTCGGATTCGATTCGCCGATCCCGGTCAAAGACTGAGAGCGCATGGCCCAAGTCTGGTGAGACACGCGGTAGCGAAGGATCCCAGGATGGACCGTTTTAGCAACGGAGATTTCTTGGCAATGTTCAAGAAATTGCGATGCAAGGAATTGCGCAAAAGGAGCGACAAAAATGACCCGTAGGTTTCGAGTAATTGTGGTCGGATTAGGCGGAATGTCCAAAGAGTGGCTAAAGTATGCGGCAGCTCACCCCAATACCATAGAAATCGTTGCCCTCGTCGATGTGGTGCCTCAGGCGGCAGAGCAAAGAGCCCGAGAATTTGAGCTTAACGTACCGATTTATACTACGCTAACGGAGGCAATCCAGGCTGTCCCGGCCGATCTGGTGTGGGATATTACGCTGCCCGTCTCGCGCGAATCGGTGGTGGCGGAGGCGCTGTCGTCGGGGCTCGACGTCTTTTCTGAAAAGCCCATGGCGGACAGTTGGGAGGCCGCGGTCCGATTGCGTGATTTAGCCAAGGCCAGCGGTCGTCGATTTTTGGTCATGCAGAATCGCCGCTATCATCCCCAAATTCGGCAATTTCGTGACCTGGTTCAATCCGGAATAGTAGGAAGGCCGGGATTTGCGGCCGCCGACTTCTTTTTAGGTCCGCATTTTGGCGGATTTCGCGAAACTATGAGCGAACCGCTGTTGCTGGACATGGCGATTCACACGTTTGATCAGGCTCGCTTCTTGCTCGGATCCAATCC
>JAMCVM010000074.1 GCA_023475835.1 Bacillota bacterium
AGAGCTGGACAAGAGCCCAGGAACGTGACGATGGTTTGACCGCATGGTACCATGATATTTAAGCTGACTTGATATAATAACAGTGAGAGCCCGTGAAACGGGAATACGAGCGTTGGAGGGACAATGATGACGGACCAGAGCCGGCGTATTCTGACCGAAGCGATGGCCTTGCCACCTATGGACCGTGCTGAATTGGTCGAGCAATTGCTGGCCAGTTTCGACTTCCCGGCACGGGCAGAGATTGACGCGGCGTGGAGCACCGAGGCCGAAGATCGGTTGCGGGCGTATGAGCGCGGAGACATGGATGCTCTACCTGCTGAAGCGGTCTTTCGCCGGATTCAACGGTCGCCCAGCAAATGACCGTCGAATTCCTCCAGGTGGCTGCGGCCGAATTAGAGGATGCGGTGGCCTATTACAACCAGCAAAGCGAAGGACTCGGATACCAATTGGCGGTCGAGGTGCAAAAGACATTGAACCGCATCGCCGAATTCCCCGAGGCCTGGCCGGTCTTGTCGGAGCGAACGCGACGTTGCCGGTTGCGCCGCTTTCCCTATGGTGTAATTTACCGCGTTATCGATGACACGCTGCTGGTGATCGCGGTGATGCACATGCATCGACACCCGGACACGTGGAGAGACCGGGTGTCGCGGATCCATGACGACTTCAATGACTAAGACGACCACGTGCGGACTTCGGGGTTGCTACGACCTCTTGGGGCGGGTTATTATTGTGTCCCGGCGCCAGGGACGTTGTTTGGTAGTTTGATCGAACGCATGGCATCCGTCGCCACGGCGTCGCCACGAAGCCACGGCGCGGGTGTTTTGGGAGGGACAGCGTAGATAATACGAAACCACGAATCCGTTGATGTACAAGGATTCCAGCGCATCGTGGCAACGTCTTAGACACTAGAGTGCGGTTCTATTCCCGGTTGTCGCCGGTTCGAATCTGGCTGGGGACACCATGAAAGTCTTGCCCCGCAAGCAACTGCGGGTTTTTTATTTTCCCACCACAATTCCGATCGGAAAGCCCCTAACCGGAATTGTCGCGGATACCGTGTTGACTGTTGACCTTCACGAACGTGAGTTGTGACCAGAATGATCAGAATGCGGTCTGGTTTTACTTCACGATGGATCCCCCGTACCTCATCCCACTACCAACGTGCAATGGCTCGAAGCCTATTTTTGGCGCATCACGGTAAGGACGAACTATGTCCGTCCCCCAACCACGATGGCCGACGGTCGGAGACCGCTCCAGATCGGACGGTTCATCACGCGGTGTCGAGTGTGTGCGGCCCCTCCCGCATGGACAGAGCCTGATCACGTTCCATTGGCCCCATGACCGATCGTCGTGCGATCTGTGCGTTGATTTCCAGCTCTTCGGATTGCCACGCCTTGCTCCAATGCCACGCTTGATCCTTGGGTATCGCAACCGTAGGCACTCGCACGATTTTCCCATCTTCACCGCGAGCATCGAGAATGTCGCTTTGTTTCAAACCCGACAATTCTACGAACGCCTTCGGAATCGTGACCTGGTTCTTCGTCTTAAAATGTACGGTCTCTGGTGGCATGCCAGCCACACTCCTTTCTGTTACTGACGTGGCGTGCACCACCTCTCACAGGCTTGTCCGAAGATTGGAATTTCATAATCTCACTATCGCGACAGAGCTGATTCGTTGGTAAGTTGGGAAAGCGATACCCAGCCAATAAAAAGGTTGGTGCTAAGGAGATCTAAGCCCAATACACAAAAGAATACGTATCGATTTTAACGTGCCGCCTACTTTGACTATTTTCTGGGAGGACCTCGGGGTGCAATTCCCCGGGGCTACTCGCTGACCATTCCAATCGCACTTTGCAAAATGTTGATTCGTATGGCTTGCCATCGCTTTGAAGCTGAAAATTGACCGTCGCGGAAGGTGTGAGATCCTTGCTCGGACCGGAAGATCTCCAGTCATGGTCTGCCGAGCGATGGGCGCGTCCTTCCACGACCCCTAACGGTCCAACCAAGGCATACCCAGACCCTGCGCTGAGGACGTTCCTCAGACTGCGCTGAGGACGTTCCTCGACCGGGATAGATCGTTATTGGAATCGGATTGGCCGAATGAGTGCCTAGTGCTTCTCCGCCCACCATTTTGGGCAAGGCTGCAGGGGATCGCGTTTGTCAAAATGAGCGGCAAAGCCTCACGGAATTCTATCCTTGAAGAAACCAGCAACCGACCGACGATTCGGCCTTGCTCTTGGAAACAATTTGATCGGATTGGGTTTGTCTGATGGAGAATGGGGAATGCTGAAAAATGGTATCTGGAAAATTTAAAGGAGGTATTGCCTTGGAAGTCACGTTGAGTGAACTGATGGAGCTGGTGCCGGAAATGGCCCAAGTCGTTCGTGACGACATTCGCACGGGCCGCTTGCCTGCGGAGCGCAAGACAGGAATGGCGGGACGGCCCTATGTGATTTCGTCAGAGACTCTAGCCCAGTCGGACAGGGAAGGTTACCGGCAACTTGCCAAGCGCTTGGAACAAGTCTTGGCTAATAAAGGTCGTTCGCGAGCCCGCGTCGATGTGAACCGCAGTGAACGATGGATTAATGGCGACTCGCGACCGGACGCTACCGAGAGTTGGTTTCCGTTAGTCAAAATGATGGAGTCCCAGCATCAAATGATGCGGGAAATGGTAGAACTCTTGAGCCAGGAGTTGGCTCGACGCAACGAACGCATGGATCGTCAAGCGGATGAAATCCAACAGTTGTCGTTTAAATTGGGTCAGGCTCACCAAGAGGTGGGTCGACTAGAACGCCAAATCACCAACCCCAGTACTTTGGCCCGGGCTGAATAGCCAATCGGGGGGCGTGGTGTCCAACCAAAGTATTCAGTGTTCGGTCGGATTTTGCCGATTTAACGAGCACGGAGAGCGTTGCGGTCTGAAGCAAATCACGGTGACTGCGCAACACCGCGGAGGAACGCAGTCAGGCTATGGGGTGGCCGAACCCGGCGATACTTCCTGCGCATCCTTCGAGCCGAAATAAGGTTAGCCAAGAACGTCATGAAGTTCAAGACGTTCTTGGCTATTTTGTTGTGCGCGAAGATCCGATAAGATAAGCTCAGTCTTTGAATGTCGTGGACGAACGGAGGAGGCCATGAAGCCGCATCGCGAATCTGAGTTTCATTCTATTGGGGATGTGAAGCTGGCAACGGGTTTGACCGAGCGTCGGATTCGATATTATGAGACGCTGCAACTGGTTTTGCCCCATCGAACTGGTGGAAATCAGCGCGCTTATACGGAACGGGATATTGAACGGCTCAAATTGATTAAGGATTTACTCGATCAAGGAGAATCGTTGCGCCATGTTCGCCAGCGTTTGAAAGACTTGGATGTGATTGCGCGCCGCGACGATGGACACGATCTTGAGCGCGACGCCGATAGCTATTTTGAAGGCAAGCGCATCGCACGTGGAGAAGACCGACGGAGTGGGTCGTTTCCTATGAAAGATCGACAAGCGCTCTTGCGCCGCATCATGCGCGAACATGCTTATGACGAGGGAGATGAGTGAAGTGCAAGCACGGCCGGGAGAGAGCCTCGAAGTATTAGTTTCGGCAACGGCCGTCGAAGCGCGGGTGAGGGCATTGGGGGCAGCAATCTCACGGGACTACCAAGGACGTTCGCTGCTGTTGGTAGGGATTCTTCGAGGTTCGTTCGTTTTTTTGGCAGACTTAATTCGTTCCATTGATGTTCCCGTGGCCATTGATTTTATGGCCATATCTTCCTATGGCGCCTCTACCCGATCGTCAGGAGTCGTTCGTATTTTAAAGGATCTCGATGAAGAGGTTCAAGATCGCCATCTGGTGGTGGTGGAGGATATCGTCGATACCGGTCTGACCCTCAACTACATCAAGAGTCAACTTGTGGCGCGAGATGCTGCTAGTGTGGCGATCTGTACCCTATTGGACAAGCCCAGTCGACGGCAAGTGGACGTGCACTTAGATTATCTAGGCTTTCAAATCCCCGATGAATTTGTGGTAGGCTACGGCCTCGATTTCGATGAATGCTATCGCAACCTGCCCGATGTCTGCCGCTTGCACATCCATGGTCGGAAGGAGCTCGAATAATGGCGGTGATCGTCCTTGACTTCGGGGCTCAATATAATCATCTCATTGCTCGGCGGATTCGCGAAGCCCAAGTCTTTTGCGAGGTCCTCCCGTTTGATACACCGGCGGCCGTTCTTCGACAAAAATCACCGCAGGCGATCGTGCTTTCAGGAGGTCCGGCCAGCGTTTTTGGGGAAGGCGTGCCTCTGCCAGATGTGGCTATTTTTTCGTTGGGGATTCCGATTCTCGGCATTTGCTATGGCATGCAGGTCATGGCCCGAATGTTGGGAGGTCAGGTTTCTCCGGCCCGAAAGCCCGAGTATGGTCGGCGAACCTTATATAAAACAGGGGAAAGCGTACTCTTTGAGAATTTTCCTGATGAAACGCCGGTATGGATGAGCCATGGCGATCAGGTGCAGGCTGTGCCTCCTGGTTTTTCGATTCTGGCGGAGACGGACACCACGCCGATTGCGGCCATGGCGGATAGCGAGCGAAAGATATGGGCGGTCCAATTTCATCCGGAAGTCTCGCACACGCCGCTGGGCTCGCACATTTTAGCGACGTTTTTGTTTGCCATTGCCAAAATTGAACCCGATTGGAAGCCGGCTGACGTTGTACAAGAGGCGGTGGCGATGATTCAACGGGCGGTTCCCAAGGGCAGAGCCTTGGTAGCCCTGTCGGGGGGAGTCGATTCGGCGGTCGCCGCAAAGTTGGCGGAAGTAGCCCTCGGGGAGCGGGTGCAGGCCGTATTGATTGATCATGGATTATTGCGTCAAGGAGAAGTGGAAGAGGTTGAGGCAGCGTTCCCAGACCTTGACTTAGTGGTGGTTGACGCCCGCAGGGAATTTATCGACGCCCTTCAAGGGGTTTCGGAACCCGAGCAGAAGCGGAAGATTATCGGCCGCGCGTTTGTGGACAGCTTTGACCGGGTGCGAGAACGACTGGGACTGGCGGATGTGCTGATTCAAGGTACGGTCTATCCTGACGTAATCGAGTCGGGCGGGCGAGGGGCACAAACGATTAAGTCTCACCATAATGTAGGCGGGCTGCCGGAGCACATGCGCATGCGGGTGGTGGAGCCATTGCGTTGGTTGTTCAAAGATGAAGTCCGCAAGGTGGGCAGCCAACTCGGTCTTTCTGACAATTTGGTGTGGCGCCAGCCCTTTCCCGGACCGGGGCTTGCGGTCCGAATCGTGGGAGAAATCACTGCCGAACGGGTGGCGCTGGTTCGGGCGGCAGATAGGATTGTCCGCGAAGAGGTGGCCTTGGTGGACCCGGATCACCGCATCTGGCAAGCGTTTGCCGTATTGCTGGGCATCCAGTCGGTGGGGGTCATGGGCGATCAACGGACTTATGCCCATCCGATTGTGGTTCGTGTGGTCAACAGCGAGGATGGCATGACGGCAGACTGGGCCAGGATTCCTAATGACACCCTCGATCGCATTAGTCAGCGGGTGGTGGCGGAAGTTCCCGGGATTAATCGAGTAGTTTATGATATCACTTCAAAGCCGCCCGGAACCATTGAATGGGAGTAAGCTAAACATGGGCCTTAGACAAAGCACGGGCGCCAACATTCTCCTGGCGCCCGTGGCCGTTAACTGATGCTGTCCCAATCTAAGCTGCTAGACTTCGCGTAATTGAGCACTCTTTGTTCGAAAAAATCGGTTTTCTGCTGATTAAAGTGGCTGAAAGCATCAAACCAAGGATACGGCGAGTCGATGTGTTCGGGGAAAAGGGGCGTCCAGCCAAGAGCGGTCGCCCGTTGGTTGGTTAAAAAACGAATAAAGTCACGAACCGAAGTATCGGTGATGCCAGTGACGATGCCAGCACTGATGCGCGTTCCCCAGGCAATTTCTTGCTGTGCAGCTTCCAGTAACAAGCTTTGAAGCTCAGCCTTGAGTGATTGTGTCACCAGGCCTGGATTTTCGGCGACGATCCCGAGATAGAGGTGCTGAAACAGTACGAGGTGAGTTAACTCGTCGCGTTGAATGTAGCGAATGATCGAGGCGGTGCCCATCATGCGATCGCTCCGAGCTAAGGCGTAAAATACCGCAAAGCCTGAAAAAAAGTAGATTCCTTCCAGTGCGCAATTGGCTATTACGGCTCGTAGAAGGTTTTCCGGCCCGGGATGGTCTAAGAATTGTTGGTAGAGTTCCGTAATGAGACGGTTGCGCTGCATCAGTTGTGCGTCTTGGCGCCAATAATTGTAGACCATGTCGCGCAGGAGAGTGTCGGCGATGCTGTCTAAGAGATAGGCGTAGCTTTGGCTGTGGACGGCTTCTTGAAAGGCTTGAACGGTTAAACAGAGTGAGATTTCGGGGGCCGTAATGTACTCGGCCAGGTTGGGCAAATTGACGGTTTGCAGGCTATCTAAAAATATGAGAAACGACAGGGTGAGATTGACGGATTGGCGATGGGACTCAGGCAGCCTAAGATAGTCTTTGCGGTCTCGGGCCAAGGGTACTTCTTCCGGAATCCAGAAATTTTGCATCATGTTCCGATAGAGGTCGACCGCCCAGGGGTATTTGACGTTGTTAAGCTCGATGAGCCGGGTGCTGTTCCCGCCAATGATGCGTCGGGCTTGCCAGTCTCGGTCTCCGTGGGGATTAAATAACGGTGAGTTGGTGCGCACTTTCAATGCCTCCTTAATGAGGGCAGGGATTAGGGTACAGGTGGTTTAGTTCGTGCAGCCGAGACACTCTATGGTTTCCAGCGACTCGGAGCGAACATAATAGAGGGTTTTGACCCCTTCCCGCCAAGCGCTTAGATAATAATCGAGAAAGTCCGCAGCGCTGGTGTTAGGCGTGATATAAAGATTCAACGACTGCGACTGATCAAGATGGCGTTGGCGCTTCGCTGCGGCGCGAATGCTCCAGTGCGGATCAAGGTGGTGAGCGCCAATATAAAATGGAAGAGTGGTCGGAGACAAATCTGGAGCCACTTGAGGCACCATGCCCATGCGCTTTTCTTCCCAGAACAACGCTGAGAAGATCGGATCTACTCCGGCGCTGGTCCCGGCGATTAGCGAGGTGCTCGACGTGGGTGCGATAGCCATCAGGTATCCGTTGCGAAGACCCGTGGCTTTGATTTTTTGGCGAAGTTGTTGCCAGCGTGGGTTTTTATAGCCGCGCTGGTCGAAGTACTCGCCCGTGTGCCATTGAGACCCCGAAAAATACGGATACGCGCCTTTGACTCGGGCAATCTCACTGGACTCGTCGATGGCGGCATATGCCATGTCTTCAAACCATTGGTCTGCAGCCAAAAGATGGGCCTCCGATTCCCAGGGGATTTGGTCTAGCGCCAGTCGGTGGTGATACCCTGAAACGCCGAGTCCGATAGCACGGTACTGTCGGGCGGTATATTCAGCCTCCTTGACCGGGTATCGATTAAGGTCCACGGCAGCATCCATCATCCTTACCGCCAGCCGAGCCGCCCGAGCACGATCACTGGCGGTTGGCAGGCGGCCGAGGTTTATTGAGGCCAGATTACAGACGACGAAATCTCCGCTTGCAATTTGGGTAGTAACCACCCCGTCGAAATCTAAAGTCTCGTTCGTCCTTTGGCTGGGCCGCATATTTTGCGCGATTTCGGTGCAAAGATTGGACGCATAAATCATTCCCTGGTGAGCATTGGGATTCGCGCGATTTACCGTATCGCGGAAAAACACGAAGGGCGTTCCCGTCTCATAAGCCGAACGCATCAAGAGTTTCATAAGGTCACGGGCTAAGAGGGTTACTTTTTTGATTCGCTCGTCCGCGATTAGCTGTCGGTAACGCGCTTCCCATTCTTCACCAAAACTGTCTTCAAGACGCCAACCCATGGTCGTGAATACTTGATGAGGATCTAGCAGATACCACTCGGCTCGGGTCTCGACGGCCCGCATGAAGGCATCCGGAATCGATACCCCGGGAAACACATCGTGTGCCTTCATCCGCGGATCGCCATTGTTGGTGCGAAGTTCCAAAAAGTCCAAGATGTCTTGATGCCAAATATCGAGCCAGACCGAAACCGCTCCGGCTCGCACGCCCAACTGGTCGACGGCGGTGGCTGTAGTATTGAAAGTCTTAACCCAGGCGACGACGCCACCGGCAGCGTTTTCGACCTGACGAATGGAGCTTCCTTTAGCGCGCACATGACCTAAGTAAATGCCCATCCCACCGCCCCATTTTGACACCTGGGCGAACACCTGATTGGTGTGGTAGATGCTCCACAAGTCATCTTCCACGGCGTCAATAAAGCAAGAAGCCAACTGTCCCTTTGGTCGGCCAGCGTTGGCGAGGACTGGAGTGGCCACTGTCAATTCTAATTGAGACAAGGCATCGTAGAATTGATGAGCCCAAGTTAGGCGCTCGTCACCGTAAGCACTAGCCAGGCTTAGCGCGACCACCATGAACCGATGTTGGGGCAGTTCCATCAATACTCCCAGATGGCGTACCAAATAACGGTCAACCAACGTTTTGAGGCCCGAGTAGGGAATCAAGCGGTCGCGCTCGGGGCGGATCCAACTCCCTGCCAAAGCCAACTCTTCGGGCGAGTAGGCGGTGGTGAGAAGTGGGTCATAGAGCTCGAGTCTAATCATCTGAGCGACATAGGGCGCAAATTCTTGTGCCGCATATGCGGGGAGATTCTCGTAAATACGTCCTAAGAGGAGTGTGGCGGCAGTTTGCAGCCAAGACGGATCTTCGATGCTGACTTGGTCCAAAGCGCTTCGGATCCATTCATCCCAAGTGTTGCTAGAAAGGGCCTGCAAGTGCTTTCGATGCATAAACGGTATCGCTTGGATCAGCCATGGCCACCCGGAGAATTGGGTGACGTCATCGTTGCGCGTCTGTTCCGAGATTTCAGTGTTCATCAAAGATTCCTCGCTTCCTGTGACGGAGGCATCCACCAGTTGCCAGAAGCGAGAGCCAACCACCGTCGGGGCATGGCCAGGACGGAGTGAACTCCCGACCCTGCAACCGAGGGTCGCCGAGAGTATGTCGACAAGGCAGGTCTCCGGACTTCAAGCCTTCGGTCACAAGACCTTCCCAGGCCAGTCGACCCAGTGGTTGGACCGTCACCGGTCCTTCTCGTGCCGTTCTTGTTACCGTTGCGGGCCAGTTCTGGATTTTCACCAGATTCCCTTGACAGACACCTTGAGGTGCCACCGTGTCGCCGATCGCTCTAATTATCGACACATCATCCGGTGTATGTCAATATCATAGACACTAAATATTGTGGTTAAAACGTTTGGCGCCGACAATGGCCTAAAATTGGGAAGTCGCATTTAAGTGCGATGTTCTCACCGTTTCAGTGGATCGATAACAAAGAGTCGCCATCGGATTTTTAAAGGTTTCGACGGGAAATTAGCACCCAAGCTCCCAGGTGGGGGCAGATGGCCTAGACGTGTTAGGATCCGAATGTAAGAGACGCGGTGTTAAGGGCGGTCTCGGGATTTTAAGATTGGGCGTCAGCCGAAATACGATATGCTTAGGCTAGCCATGACTTGGGCCCTAAGGGGTTGGGGAGAGCGCAGAGTGGGGAAAATCCGTGGACTGGCCGGAACTCCAAGCGGTTCCGGGATCCGGGTACTTCTAAAGAAACCGGGGAACATTAGAATCACAGGGATTCACCAGACCCGGGGGCTCTTCGATCAGGGCGAGTTTCGGCTGCTGGTCGTGGGGCGCACGCTCCCAAGACCTAGGGATGCAAGACGGTGTGATTGATGGAATCTTGTCGACCAATGGTCGATGCGCGCACGGGGGATGGGGATTATCAACCGTAACGGTTGACCCAACCCGAATGTTTCAACTAAAATTGAGCCATAACGTTCGGAAAAGAGGTGCCTAGTGATCCATAGATACAGTCGAGAACCCATGAGGCGACTTTGGTCCGATGACCATCGGTATCAGCGTTGGCTCGAGATCGAAGTACTTGCCGTAGAGGCGTGGCAGCGCCTGGGCAAGATCCCTCCGGGGGTGGCTGAACGACTGGCTTCGGCCACGGTCAAAGCCGATCGGGTGGACTATTATGAAGATCAGTATCACCACGATGTGCTCGCATTTCTTAGTGCTGCCGGCGAAACCGTGGCTGCGGAGGATGCTAAGTATTTGCATTTTGGCATGACCTCGACGGATGTGGTGGACACGGCGCTGGCGTCTCTTCTACATGAAGCGCTGGGTATGATCATCGAGGATCTTGACCGGCTGCGGACCACGATAAAGACCCTGGCAATTCGTCACAAGGACACCGCCGTGATGGGACGGACCCATGGGATGCATGCTGAGCCGACGAGCTTCGGCTTGAAATTAGCGCTCTGGTGGGTGGACCTGGGCCGGGATCGGGAACGTGTGGTAAGAGCAAGAGAACAAATGGGCGTGGTCAAACTCTCAGGGGCAGTGGGAAACTACGCCAATATTCCCCCCGAAGTAGAAGCTTACGTTGCCCAGGCCTTGGGCTTGTCGCCGGCACCGCTAGCCACCCAGGTGCTGCAGCGCGATCGTCATGCCGAAGTCGTGATGGCATTGGCGCTGGTTGGCAGCACCCTCGACAAAATCGCTACTGAAATCCGCCACTTGCAGCGATCAGAAGTTGGGGAATTAGAAGAGCCCTTTGCCGCCCGCCAGCGCGGATCGAGCGCCATGCCACACAAACGTAATCCGGTCAAATGTGAACAGATTAGTGGACTTGCGCGTGTGCTTCGGGGGTATGTCGTTCCGGCATTGGAAGATATTCCCTTATGGCACGAGAGGGATATTTCTCATTCTTCGGTAGAGCGGATCATTCTACCTGATGCGACCATGTTGACCGATTACCTATTGCATTCCATGGACTGGATCCTAGCCGGATTAACGGTGCGTACAGACCGCATGCGGTCTAACATCGAATCCTCTGGAGGATTGGTGTTTTCGCAAAAGATCTTGCTTGCCTTGATTGAAGGCGGACTCACCCGAGAAGCTGCCTATAAACTGGTGCAGTCGCATGCCATGGCTGCGCTGGAGAATCCAGAGCAGCCCTTTGCGCAGCGCTTGGCGTCGGATCCAGAGGTGAAACAGCACATATCATTGCAAAAGCTTTCGACGTTGTTTGAAATTACTCCTTATTTAGCCCGGGTGGACGAAATTTTTCTGAGAATCGGACTTTACTCGGACCAAGCGGACGGCACGGGGCGTTGACGGAGAGATTCGACCCCATCTTACGGAGGCGATTATGAGCGGAGAACTGTTGTACGAAGGCAAAGCTAAACGGGTCTATGGATCAGACCAGGATGACGCAGTGGTCATGGAATTCAAAGATGATGCCACTGCTTTTAACGGTGAAAAACGAGGCCAAATTGCCCAAAAAGGGGTGATTAACCGCGCCTTGACCACTAGGATTTATCGCTATCTTGAAGAGCATCGGATTCCCACTCATGTCTTGGCCGAGATCGACGATCGTCGTCTTTTGGTGCGGCGGTTGGAGATGATTGGTTTAGAGGTGGTGGTCAGAAATCGTGTGGCCGGATCGCTTTGCCAACGCACTGGGTTGGAAGAAGGCACCGGGCTGCAATCGCCTATCGTAGAGTTTTACTTCAAGAATGATCGCCTGGGCGATCCCTTGCTTAACGACGATCACATCCTGGCGCTTAATTTGGCGGATGAGTCCACGATTCACGACCTTCGCGCCTTGGCCCTTCGGGTTAATCGCGTGTTGACGCCGTTTCTTTTCGAACGAGACCTGATTTTGGTCGATTTCAAGCTGGAGTTTGGCCGGTTTCAGGGGCAGTTAATGTTGGGCGACGAGATTTCGCCCGACACGTGTCGGCTGTGGGATCGGGTGAGTCTGAACAAGTTGGATAAGGATCGGTTTCGCCGCGACTTGGGCGATGTGGAAGAGGCGTACCAAGAAGTGTGGAGGAGGGTGCAAAGGTGACCCAATTTCGGTTGCGGATGGCAGTGACCTTAAAGCCTGAAGTCTTGGATCCCGCCGGCCAGGCGACCCAGCAGGTCGTGCACGAACGGGGGTTTCCCGAGGTTTCGGAACTCAGGATCGGCAAGGTGGTAGACATCGCGATGCATGCTCATTCTGCGGAGGATGCCTTGGCCAAAGCCCGGCGTTTGGGCAACGAATTTTTAGCCAATCCGGTGTTGGAAAGATTTGAGGTGTGGGTGCAATCGGATGAAACCTAAGGTGGCGGTGATTCGGTTCCCCGGCTCCAATTGTGACCGCGATACCGTTCAGGCATTTCAAAGCCTAGGCGCGGAGACCACCATCCTGGCCTATGACCGTGAAGATTTGGAGGACGCCACCCACGTGGTCTTGCCCGGAGGGTTTTCTTACGGCGATTACCTTCGTGCGGGAGCGTTGGCGGCTCACGCGCCGATTATGCAGGCGTTGGTCGACGCCATCAGTCGTGGGGCCATCGAGGTGTTGGGGATTTGCAATGGATTTCAGATTCTCTGCGAGCGCGGGATCTTGCCCGGGGCGTTGTTTGCTAACGTATCGGGGCAATTTCGATGTAGTTGGGAATGGGTCGAAGTGCTCACCCCGCCGGCCCGATGGCCCGGGTTTCGCCGAGGTATGCGCTTTCGTTTGCCCATTGCCCATGCTGATGGAGCGTATCGAATTGGCCACTCCGATCGTGAGGCGCTCTGGGCTCAGGGCTCGGTCTTTTTGCGCTATGTCGATCCTGATGGCCAGGAGACGGGTGAGTATAATCCCAATGGTTCGTGGGAGGCCATTGCCGGCATTAGTGAGGGCCCGGTGATGGGATTAATGCCTCATCCCGAAAGGGCTATGCAACCGTGGTTGGGCTCCAAGGACGGACGCTTGTTCCTGTCTCTATGGCTGCAGGAGGTGCCGCAATGACGCCTGACGCGGTGGGATTGACGGCAAAAGAGGCCGAGCGTGTCCGCCAATTGTGCGGGCGAGAACCAAATGATTTGGAATGGGGCTTGTTTGGCGCACTTTGGTCCGAACACTGCAGCTACAAAAGTTCGAAGCGAGTTTTGGCCTGGCTGCCCAAAGAGGGGCCTCAGGTGGTGGCTGGACCCGGCGGCAACGCCGGTGTGGTGCGACTCGATGACCGTATGGAAGTTGCGTTTAAAGTGGAGTCGCACAACCACCCCTCTTATGTGGAACCGGTGCAGGGTGCGGCTACCGGCGTGGGAGGAATCATTCGCGACATCGTGGCCATGGGCGCACGACCGATTGCGCTAATGGACTCGCTGCGTTTCGGTTTGGAGGGCAACGGACAGCGGCTTCGAGACGGGGTGGTCGCAGGTATTGGCGGCTACGGCAATGCGATTGGAGTGCCCACGGTGGGCGGCGAGGTGTACTACGGACCGGGATATGCTAAAAATCCCTTGGTCAACGTTCTCTGTGTGGGTGTCCGCCAATCGAAAGATGCCATCGTCGGCGCATCCGGAGCGCGTCCAGGGCAAATGGTTTATCTTCTTGGTCAGGCTACCGGTCGCGATGGCATTCATGGGGCGAGTTTGTTGGCTTCGCGCGATTTTTCAGCGGACGATCAAGACATGCGGCCAACGGTCCAAGTGGGCGATCCTTATACCGGTAAACTGTTGATGGAAGCCACTTTAGCCGCGATTGAGACGGGTGGGGTGGCTGCGGTCCAGGATTTGGGCGCGGCTGGATTGGTTTCGGCTTCTTCCGAACTGGCGGTCCAATCCCAAGTGGGGTTAGAACTGCACTTGGACCAGGTGCCGTGCCGCGAATCGGCCATGAGCGGCTATGAAATAATGATGTCTGAGACCCAGGAACGGATGCTGTTGGTGCTGAATTCCGCGCACGGGGGAGAGGCTCTGGCAGCGATTTCACAGTGGGGATTGAACGCGACGCCAATTGGGCGGGTGACGGCAAGTGGTCGCTATGTTCTCTACTTCGGCGAGCGTGAGGTGGCCAATCTCGAGGCATCGTGGTTAGTCGACGGCTGTCCTCTAACGCCCGCCGGCAAAGATCTAGTGGCGCCGGCTTTTAAGCCCATGAGGCCATCGCCGGGATCTATGGAAGAAGGCGTTGAGGAGGGCTTTGACGCAGGGGCATTGATGGCCATTGCTTCTGACCCCGATTGTCGGGAACGAAGACCGATATTTCAGCGATATGATTCAATGATTCAGACGGCGACGGTATGGGGCCCGGATCATGAGGTTTCGGTTTTGACGGTGGATGGATCGCCCTGGGGTCTGGCGTTGGCGGTCTCGGGCATAGGGCGTTGGGCAGCGGTCGATGCGTATGCGGGGGGCGCGGCAGCGGTAAGTGTGGTGGTGTCGCGGCTGGCCACTCAGGGGGCGGTAGCCTTAGGCTTGACGGATGGACTGAACGCAGGCAATCCCGACAAGCCCGAGGTCAAACAGGCATTCGAACAGATGGTATTAGGCATTCGCGATGCCGCGCGCGCCCTCGATGTGCCGGTGACCGGCGGCAATGTGTCGTTTCACAACGAGACCGATGGCGCTGCCATTTGGCCCACCCCGGTGATAGGAGGGGTCGGCCGTCATTTCCATCCCACGGCTCCTGTGGCGGACAGCCTGAACCGCCCGGATGTGACCCTGCTGTTGATCAATCCCGCACTAAGCCCAAGCCTGGGCGGGAGTGTGTGGGAACGTCAGCATGGGGTGCTGACGGCGTACCCTAGGGTGCGCTTAAGCGATTTAGCGCACACGGTGACTTGGTTGGGCACGGCGGTCTCCGACGTCGATGCGGACATTCGGGCGGTTCGGGCCGTCGCGGATGGGGGGCTTTGGCTCGCTTTAGTGAAAATGTGGCTGGCTAGTGCACCCTCGGTGGGCATGACGGTGACCTTGGAGGCTGTCCACGCCATGCCCAGGCTTCTTTCCGAGGAGGCAGGCCAATTTTTGGCAGCGGTGGCCACTACCCGGGTGGAAGCGACCCTCCTGCAATTGCAATCAAACGCTATCGGATGCCTGGTGGTTGGCCAGGGACACGATGGCGACTACCTAGAACTTCAGGTGGGGCGCCCGTCTCGGTGGACTCGACGATGGTCGCGTAGTCAGATGAGAGCGGCCTGGCAATCTTGGGAAGGAGACTCGGGTGGCTCAGGAACTCCATGAGGAATGCGGTGTGTTTGGGATTTATAACGATCCGGAAGCAGTCAGCGAGACCTATTGGGGGATTTTCAGTCAGCAACATCGCGGGCAAGAAAGTGCCGGCATTGCGGTAGTCGGCGAAGACCATCTGATCGCGGTGCGAAAAGGGATGGGGTTGGTCACCGAGGTGCTGAATCCAGTGCTCTCCGAACTTCCTCGGGGCCGGGCCGCCATCGGCCACGTACGCTATTCCACGACCGGTGAATCCGAGGCGTTTAATGCCCAACCGCTGCTCATGCATGCCCGCTTTGGCCCTATTGCCTTGGCTCACAATGGCAATGTCGTCAATGCGCGGGCACTGAGAGACCATTTAGAAGAGGAAGGGGCCGTCTTTCAAGGGACCAGTGATAGTGAAATTCTAGCTCACCTTATCGCTAAGAGTTCTAAAGATTCGATGGTCGAAGCGTTGGCTGAGGCGGTTTCGAGGCTTTTGGGAGGATACGCCTTCGTAGTCCTTCACGCCAGTGGTCTGTTTGCCGTCCGCGATCCTCATGGGATTCGTCCGCTCGTGCTGGGCCGTTCGAAATCTGGCCAGGGCTATGTGCTGGCCTCGGAGACCTGCGCTTTGGACATCGTCGGTGCGGAGTATATGCGTGATATCGACCCGGGAGAATTGGTGGCCATCGGGCCCAAGGGAATGGAGCGGCGCCGGGTCGGCGAGGCATTGCCGATTCGTGACTGCGCCTTTGAATCGGTCTATTTTGCGCGCGCCGATTCGCAAATCCGAGGCGAAAGTGCGCAGATGGCCAGGCGTCGTCTCGGTCGAGTGTTGGCGAAAGAGGCTCCGGTGGATGCCGATGTCGTGGTGGGGGTCCCAGACTCCAGTCTGCCCCATGCGATGGGATACGCCGAAGCCTCCCACATTCCTTTTGATTTTGGATTGGTGAAGAACCGATATATTGGCAGAACGTTTATTCTGCCCAAACAGTCGGATCGCACGCGACAGGTTCAGTTGAAATTGTCTTCCGTGATAGAAGTCGTATACGGCAAACGCGTGGTGTTGGTCGACGACTCACTGGTGCGAGGGACGAATTCTCGCTATCTCATCCAGTTGTTGCGCCGGTCCGGGGCAACCGAGGTGCACATGCGCATTGCCTCACCCCCGTATACTGATCCTTGTTACTATGGAATTGACACCTCGCGCGCGGCGGAGTTAGCGGCGCGGACCAAGTCCGTGGAGGAAATTCGGCAGATGGTGGGAGCAGACTCTTTGGCATATCTGTCACTGGATGGTCTTCGCGCAGGATTGAAGGATGAAGGTTGGTGCCTCGCATGTTTCGGCGGCGGCTATCCGGTAGTCCCCGCCAACACCAAGGAGGATGAGCGTGGCTAACGACGGAGGAGACAACATGGAGTTCGGATATCGCCAGGCGGGTGTAGGGTTGGATCGAGCGGACGAGGCGGTCCATCGGATTCGCCGAGCAATCGCAACCCGGCCGTCGCAGGCCCAAGGCTTGAGCGCTATCGGTCAATTTGCTGGGGAATACGCCCTTCAGCCTGGGACCACCCTCCTAGCCGGCGCCGACGGAGTCGGCACCAAAATTTTAGTGGCTAAAGCCATGGGAGAAGCTCGGAGCCTTGGGGTGGACTTGGTCGCGATGAACGTTAACGACGTGCTGGCATCGGGGGGGCGGCCTTTGTTCTTTTTAGATTATATTGCGTCTCAGCGACTCGACCCGGATCTGGTCGAGTCTTTAGTGGAAGGCATGATCGATGGCTGTGATCAGGCACAGTGCGTATTGCTGGGCGGCGAAACCGCAGAGATGCCCGGCCTTTATGCCCCCGGCGACTATGACTTGGCCGGATTCGCGGTAGGCCTCAAGGTGTTCGATGGCACTCCCTGTCAAGTGGGAGACTTGGTGCTGGGGATTTTGGCCGATGGGTTTCATGCCAACGGCTTCAGTTTGGTCCGCAAGATTGTCCAAGATTCTCAATTAGATTACCACGCACGTTACGCGCCCATTGGCAATATGGTGTTGGGCAGCGCTTTGTTGAAGCCGACGCCGATTTACGTGGCACCCATATTAGAGACCCTGCGCCGTCTACCCGCTGCAGTGCGCGGCATGGCGCATATTACTGGGGGAGGTCTGATCGATAATTTGCCTCGGGCCCTGCCCCAGCACTTAGGGGTCGAGTTAGACCGTCAACATTGGGCGATGCCCGAACTGATGCAATGGTTTCAGCAACTGGGGGCGTTAAGTTTTGAAGAAATGGTCCATAGCTTCAACGGTGGGATTGGCTTTGCGATGATCGTAGATCCCCGACTGGCGGAACCTGTAGTCAGCCTGCTCGCCGGATTTAAGCTTAAGGTGGAAGCGATCGGCACCGTGATTGAGAGCCCGGGAGTGCATTGGAAATGAAGTGGGCGGTTTTGGTGGGAGGCAAGGGCAGCAACCTCCAAGCCTTGTTGGACCACTCGTTAGAGGTGGGCTTGGTGATTTCCCACCGAGAAGGCGTCGGGGCACTCCAGGTGGCCGAAGCCCATGGTCTAGCGCACACCACGATTTTGCCGGGAGCATTTGGCTCTCGAGCAGAGTATGGCCAAGCACTGCGGGATGCATTGGAGCGGACGCACATTGAGGCCATCGCCCTGGCAGGATTTATGCGTTGGTTGGATGGGGAGACGGTAGCCGCCTGGTCTGGGAAGATCTTTAATATTCATCCCTCCTTGCTGCCCGCGTTCGGTGGGATGAATGCCGTAGGCCAAGCGTTGGCCCACGGTGTCCGTTGGACTGGAGTTACCATCCACCTGGTGGACGAAGGCGAAGACAGTGGACCGATTGTGGCCCAGGTCCCGGTCCCGGTGCTGGGCGATGACACCGAAGAGTCATTGAGTGAACGCATTCATCGCATTGAGCACCAGATCTATGGCCCCGTACTGAAGGCTTTCGAGGCCGAAAGCTTCGGCGTTCACGGACGACGAGTGATTTGGCGACACGACATTGAAGGGTTCGAGGGGGGTCGTTATGCAGTGGGCATTGATCAGTGTGACCGATAAGACGGGCATAGAAGATTTGGCACAATCCTTGCTGCAGCAGGGGATAGGGATCTTGGCCAGTGGAGGGAGCGCGCAACATCTGGAAAATGCCGGGATTGCAGTCACGCGGGTGGAGACTTTAACTGGATTTGAGCAGTTGCTCGGTGGACGGGTGAAAACGTTGCATCCGGTGCTTTACGCAGGAATTTTGTCCCAAGAATCGGTGCAAGACCAAAAAGATCGGGCCATGGTCGCGGCTCCAGAGATCTCGGTGGTCGTGGTGAATCTTTACGATTTCGAAGGAGCTCTGGCAGATTCAGGCGACCTCGAGGATTTGGTCGAGGCGATTGATGTCGGTGGCGTGTCATTGATTCGAGCGGCGGCCAAGAATTTCGCACGAGTGCTGGTGGTGACTCGACCCGAGCAGTACGATGCGCTCATCGGGCGCCAGGTTGCAGATTTTACCCTCGAGGAGCGCAGAGTCTGGGCGAGTCAAGCGTTTCGCCATATGGCGTATTATGATGCGGTGATCGGGAATCGGTTGGCTGAAGACGATCACTTTGGCCCTTTTATGGTGCTGGCCGGACGACGCCAGAGTACGGCACTTCGCTACGGCGAGAATCCACACCAAGCGGCAGCATGGTATCGAACGCCGGGCGCTGGGGGCTTAGGTGATGCTCGCTTGGTGCAAGGCAAACCGTTGTCTTATAACAATGTGCTCGACGCCGACGCCGCCTGGCGGCTGGCCCGAGAGTTGCCAGAAGCCGCAGTGGTTGCCGTCAAGCACCAAATCCCTTGTGGGGTGGCGGTGGGACCAACCCCACACGAAAGCTACCGCATGGTGCATGCCTCGGATCCGGTCTCTATTTTCGGCGGGATTGTTGCGGTACACGGTTCAGTCGACGAAGAGTTGGCAAGAGCCCTCGTGGAAGTGTTCTTGGAAGTGGTGGTGGCCAAGGGTTATACGCCATCGGCGCTTGCAATTCTGGCCCAAAAGAAGAATCTGCGCGTGCTGGAAATGTTAACCTCAGCTCCTCACGATTTGGAGGTGCGCATGGTGGCGGGCGGCTTTTTAGCGCAAGAAAGCGACCGCCTGAAAACGCGTGCGAGGGATTTTCGCCACGTTGCCGGTCCCCTAGTTCACCAATGGACCGATGTGGACCTGGCGTGGCGAACTGCCGCTCACGTGCGTTCCAACGCCATTGTAATCGCTCGCGATGGCGCCACGGTGGGAATAGGCGGCGGGGAGACCAACCGCATCGATGCGGCTCGCCATGCCTTGGAGAGGGCAGGCGATAGAGCGCAAGGGGCCGTGCTAGCCTCGGACGGGTTTTTCCCATTTGGAGACGTTGTGTTGGCTGCGGCTGAATACGGGATCCGAGTCGTGGTGGAACCGGGCGGAGCCCTTCGAGACCAAGAAAGTGTGAACGCGGCCGACAACGCCGGGATCACCCTGATTTTTACTGGTGAGCGACATTTTCGGCATTGAACAGAAGGGAGCCCATGTGATGAAGCAGCAAAATATCCTGATTATTGGCCAAGGGGCTCGCGAGCATGCGTTGTGCCAAGCGCTGGCCCAAAGTCCTTCAGTGGCCAAACTGTGGGCCTCGCCGGGAAATCCTGGCATCGCCGAATTGGCGACGCTGGCACCGATTCAAGGAGTGCAGGAGTGGGTCAACTTAGCCGATGAAATCCAGGCTCTCACCATTGTTGGCCCCGAGGTGCCGTTGGCCGATGGGATAATCGATGCGCTAACCACTCGCGGATTGTTAGCGGTGGGTCCCAGTCAGGCGGGGGCCAAATTGGAGAGCAGCAAAATCTATGCAAAATCGGTGATGACCGAATTGGCTATCCCGACCGCTCGATCTCAAACGGTGCAAAGCGTTGAGCAACTGCACAGAGTGGTGGAACGGGAGTGGTCCCTGCCCTTCGTGGTGAAAGAAGATGGCTTAGCGCAAGGCAAGGGAGTCACGGTGATTACCGAACCGGCTCAGTGGCAGGATTTTTTGCGCCGCAGCCCGTTGTCGTCGGGGCCGTTTGTAGTGGAGGAGTACCTCGAAGGGCGGGAAGTATCGGTCGAGGTTTTGACCAATGGTCATCAATATGTGTGGTTGCCTACAGCGGCAGACCACAAACGCTTGACGGCTGATCCCAAAAGCCCCAACACGGGCGGAATGGGCGCGTACAGTCCGGTGCCGTGGCTGTCTGACGCTGAATGCCGCATTATCGATCAACGTGTTTTGGAACCCTTGGTCGGGTTCTTGAGTCGAAACGGCATCGACTATCGCGGGGTATTGTATGTCGGATTGATGATGACGGCTGCCGGCCCCTATGTTTTGGAGTTTAATGCCCGCTTCGGCGATCCGGAGGCTCAGGTGATTCTTCCTCTAATCGCAGACGACTTATACGAGTGGTTTTCTGAATTGGCTCAGGGGCGGCTTTTGAAACCGCAAATTGCGCTGACCGGACAAAAAGCCGTGGGGCTGGTGCTGGCGTCGGACGGATATCCCGAGCAGCCTCGGGTAGGCCGCGCTATAGACATCGGCCGCCGAGTTTCGGGAGCCAGGATTTACTACGCGGGAACCACAGTGGTCGACGGAAGGCTTCAAAGCAGTGGAGGACGGGTTCTGACGACGGTCGGGGTCGGGGACGATTTCGATCACGCTCGGACCATTGCTTACCGCCAAATGGCCGAGATTAGGCTGGATGGAGGGATGTTTCGCCAGGATATCGCCATCAACTTGGCAAACCACGGCTAAAACCGAGGGATAGAGACCACACTAGACGAAACGGTTTAGGAGGTGGTCACCCTGGGTCGGCAGATCTGGGTTGCGGTGAGTGCCATTACCGCGATGGTGTACCTGTCCGGTTGCTCAGTTTCGATGGGAGAACCCTCTCCTGATAAAGGAACGTCGGCTTCGGTAAACCATAAGAGTTCATCAGGGGGCAGTTCGTCAGGGGGCAGTTCATCTCAGGGCGGCGCCTCAAGCGAAGAGGATAAAGCGGTGGCCAAAGCCGTGGAAGATGAACTGAACACGCCCAAAATGCAAAAATTGATTGCCGAATCGATCTCGACGACCCAGCTCGAAACCGCCCTGATGACGCCACTGGGTCAGACGACCATCACGAAGGCGCTAGCCAGTGTGATTGGCAGTGCGACCATCCAACAAATGATAGAAGCAGATGTGCTGAAGGGCATGTCATCGGCCACGATAAAGTCTACTATCGATCAGGCCGTGCGAACGAGTTTGGTTGCTATGGCGTCTTCTTCCTCATCCTCTAGCTCAGGATCCTCTTCGGGTCGTAGTGGATCATCGTCCGGCGGCAACGGCTCATCCTCGGGGGGAGGATCGTCTTCGGGCGGGAGCGGCGGGGCCTCTTCCGGAGGCGGTGGCTAGCCCCGATGTGGAGGTTCAGCTTGAGCCTATATATTCGGCACTAAAGAATTGAAACGTCCTCCTTGATCAAGAGGGCTGTGGCACTCAAACCTGATCGGTGCCAGTATCAGATCTTTAATGCCGAGTATATAGAGACCGCCGAGAATTGGCTCGGTTAGTAGCGCCGGGCGAACGGCGTCAGACCCGAAAGCGATCGCGTGTTTGCCCCAGTTGTGCTGGTTGCGCGATTAATCGGCCGGAGGCTGATTATGGCGGCGGCCGTTTGGCCGCCTTTCGGGGTTTTTTGGGCCTTGAACTTCAACGCAACGTTTCACCGTCTACAGCTCTGAAGAACATCATTTGGCAGTGCCTATGGGGACCGCGTTTGAGAATGCGCAAACCCAATTCCCGCATCCAGGCCTGGATCTCTGCACGGACTTGGGAAATTTTGCGACTCTATTCGTGTCAGCATTAGAGATATTATCTGGTAATTGGGCGAGCGGGTAAATACCAAATGATTCGGCTGATGGCGAGCGAATGATGGCGAGCGCCTGATATCCCCAAGCGGGAAGGGGGTGTTACGGCGCGTTTGATAACGTCTCTTGGGGCTTGGCCGTCCACGCCAGGGGCTCACGGTTTGACCGCGGTGCGAAGCTTCGCAGTGAGAGATCCCGACCTGTTCCAGAAACCAAACCATGAGGTCCATAGTATACTGAGGACGAGCCCTTGACGGCGGCTATTTGGCCAACGCTTTCGATCTGAACTTCGGCCGATGCGCGCCGCATATTTGGGATGTGGGCTTGGCGAAGAGGTAGATACCCTAGGACACATAGAACGTGAGGAGTGCGTGGAAGTGAATCCGAAACTGATCGGTCCCGAATTTCATTCTCTTTTTCAGGCGATTTTAGCCTTGTCCACGATTGAGGAGTGCTACGCTTTTTTTGAGGACATTTTGACCACTGCGGAATTGCATTCGGTGGCGCAGCGTTGGCAGGTGGCGTCGCTTCTGGATCGCGGCCAAACCTATGAAGACGTTGCCCGTGCGACCGGAGCTTCATCGGCGACCATTTCCCGGGTGAATCGATGTTTGCGCTTCGGGGCTGACGGATATCGATTGGTGTTGGACCGACTGAATTCGCAGGAACCGGGATAACCGCCGCCGGCGACGATCGATCGGCAGATGTTATAATTAGACTAACTAAGGGCGGGGGGTCCGAATATGGATTTGTTGATGCAATTGAATGAACCACAACGCATAGCGTGCGCTAAGACCGACGGCCCGGTGTTGATTCTAGCCGGGGCGGGCAGCGGCAAAACGCGAACGCTAACCTATCGGGTCGCTCATTTGATTCAGAATTTGGGCGTGGATCCGGGGGAAATTTTAGCTTTTACCTTTACCAACAAGGCTGCACGGGAGATGGTCGAACGGATCGACCAGTTGGTGGGCTCGGCGAGCAGGCGAATGTGGGTCGGGACGTTTCATGCGATTTGCGTTCGGATCTTGCGCCAAGACATCGAGCGACTTGGGTTTGGCCCGCGGTTTTTAATTTATGATACGGATGATCAAAAGGCGCTCATGCGCTCGATTGTCCGAGACTTGGATTGGGACGAAAAAAAATTCCCTGCAGGCGCTCTTTTAGCTCAGATCAGTCGCGCCAAGAATAGCTTTATCGATCCCGATCACTGGAATGACTTTTCGTTTATGGGAAGAAGAGTGCAAGAGGCATTTCAACGGTACCAAGAACGTCTAAGAGCCCTCAACGCATTAGACTTCGATGACTTGATCTATTTTGCGGTTAAGCTTTTGGAGGCGAACGAGGACGTTTTGGCGATGTACCATCGTCGCTTTCACTACGTGATGGTGGATGAATATCAAGATACCAACTTGGCCCAATATCGGATGATTGAGTTGATTGCGCGTGGGCATGGCAATTTGTGCGTGGTAGGAGATGATGACCAGGCCATTTATGGGTGGCGCGGGGCTGACATGCGCAATATTCTCGAGTTTCAAAAACAGTTCACCGGAGCCACGGTCGTGCGCCTTGAAGAAAATTATCGTTCGACGTCCATGATTTTAGAAGCGGCTAATGCTGTAGTCGAGCATAATCATGACCGATTGGGCAAGGAGTTGTGGACTAGTCGCGAGGGGGGCGCCAAACTTCGCTGGCATATCGCGCCCGACGAAGAAAGTGAAGCATGGTATGCCGCCGAAGTGATTCATGAGGCCGTCGGCCGCGGTCGAGCTCCTGGAGACTGCGCGGTCTTGTATCGCACCAACGCCCAATCCCGGGCCCTGGAAATGGCCATGACCCGCGCTGGCATTGGCTACCGCTTGGTGGGCGGCAAGCGCTTTTATGAGCGCAAAGAAGTGAAAGATTTGCTTGCATATTTGAAGATCATTTATAACCCACAAGATGATATATCGCTGGCTCGGATTATCAATTTTCCCCGTCGCGGGATTGGTGATGTGGCCATTGGCCACTTGCTGAAAGCCAGTCAACAGCAAGAGATTTCGCTCTATGAGACGCTCGGTGATGCGGCGAAGGTTAGTGGCTTGACCCCGGCCGCGCAAAAGGCGGCGGTTGAGTTGTGGGGCCAATTTCAAAAATGGCGTCAAGACCTTGGCCAGAGTCTGCCCGACCTGGTGCAGCAAGTTGCAGACGAAAGTGGGCTTTTGCGCTATTTTGCCTCGGAAGGTGGCCGCGAGGGAGAAGAGCGGGTCGAAAATGTTGGAGAATTAATTTCTGAGGCCAAACGTTTTCAGGAGACGGAAGGCATCGATGATTTGGGGGATTTCTTGGGGTTTTTAGCCCTGGTTTCCGATTGGGAAGCCACGGAAGATCGGGGCCAAGGCGCCTGGCTAATGACGGTCCACAGTGCCAAAGGTTTAGAGTTCCCGTTAGTCGTCTTGGTGGGCATGGAAGAAGGGGTATTTCCACATATCCGGTCCATTGAAGAGGATCGAGTCGAAGAGGAGCGCAGGCTGTGTTATGTCGCTCTGACTCGGGCCAGAGATGAGTTGTATCTGACTGCGGCGGAAACTCGGACGCTGATGGGGCGGACCGAATCGCATCCGGTGTCACGATTTATAGCGGAAATTCCTGCCAATCTCATTGATGAATCGGAAGACCAAGACCATATGGGGATGGGACGAGCGTCCGTTAGGACGAGTGTGCCTGAGGGCGGCTATCAAGTCGGCGACCGATTGCGACACCCTCGGTTTGGCTGGGGTACGGTGGTGAGTCAACGCGGTGGCGGCGATGAATTGGAAATTACCATCGCCTTTCCAGGAGGCGGAATTCGTTCGTTTTTGGCCAAGTATGCGCAATTAGGCCGAGAGCAGGAAGAGGCTTAAATGGGTGCGCTTGACGATCAGCGGCGGCTTTTTGAATTGACGGCGATGATTCGCACCTATAGCCAGCAGTACCACGAAATGGATGCACCGACCATCCTTGACGCTGAATATGATGCGTTGGTCAAGGAGTTGCAGTCTTTAGAGGACCGTTACCCGCAGTGGCGCCGAGAGGATTCGCCCACTCAAAGCGTGGGCGGTGCTCCGCGGTCCGAACTGGGCAGTGTCGTTTTTGATCAGCCGGTGCTTAGTCTGATGAATGTGCATAGTCGCGAGGATGTGGAAGAGTTTTGCCGGCGAGTCAGCGAGGGTGGAGGGCTGCCGCCGCTGGTGGCCGAATTGAAAATTGACGGCTTAAGTGTGATTGTGAATTATCGCCAGGGGCGTTTGGTGCAAGCTGCGACCCGCGGCAACGGGGTGGTGGGTGAACTGGTAACCGCCAACGTTAGCCAAATAGCGACAATCCCGGCCACCTTGAGCCAACCGGTGGATGTCGAGGTGCGGGGCGAAGTCTATATGCCGAAGAGTCAGTTCGCGCGTTTAAATCAGCGCCGGCGAGAGGAAAATCTTCCGGAATTTGCCAATCCGCGCAATGCAGCTGCCGGCTCGCTGCGCCAACTAGATGCACAAATTACCCGCGAGCGTCACCTGGCCGCTTTTTTTTACGAAATTCGCCGTGGCTTGGGTACCCTGGCAAATCATCATCAGGCATTACAGCAGATGCAAGCCTGGGGTCTTGTGGTGGAACCGAATTGGCGTAGAGCAGAGAGTGTCGAAGAATTGTGGGCGTATGTGGAATTTTGGCAAACCCACCGTGCTCAGTTGGACTTTGACACCGATGGGCTGGTGTTTAAGGTGGACCCGATTGCCTTGCAGCAACGGCTGGGAGCCACCCAAAAAGCTCCGCGGTGGGCGGCTGCCTTCAAATTTCCTCCCGAGGAAGCGCTGACCGTGGTTCGTGCCATCCATTTGAGTGTGGGTCGGACCGGAGTGTTGACGCCAACCGCTGAACTGGACCCGGTGCGCTTGGCAGGAACCCAGGTCTCGAGGGCGTCGTTACACAATCAAGATATTCTCCAGGAATTGGACGTGCGCGTCGGCGATTCGGTGTTCGTGCGCAAGGCGGGAGAGATTATCCCGGAGGTGGTGCGGGTGGAAAGCGCACTTCGACCGGCAGGAACCCGTCCGTTTATTTACCCCTCGCGATGCCCCGTATGTGGTGCCAAGGTCCGAAGAGTGCCGGGAGAGAAGGCTTTTCGCTGTACGGCGGGAATGTCGTGTTCGGCCCAACTGCGCGAGTCTATCATTCATTTCGCCTCGAAACCGGCTATGGACATCGACGGGTTGGGCGACAAGACCGTGGATGTGTTATTGGATGAAGGTCTGGTGAAGACGGTGGCTGATCTTTATCGCCTGACGGCGCCTCAGTTGCAGCAGTTGCCTCGCTTGGGCCCGCTGTCCGCCGCTAATCTCGTCCGTGCCATTGAACAGAGCAAAACTCGGCCATTGTCGCGGCTTTTGGTTGGTCTGGGAATTCGTCTTGTCGGCGAAAAGGCGGCCGAAAGTCTCGCCCGGGAATTTGGTCATCTTGACCGCTTAATGGCGGCCAGCATGGACGATCTATTAACAGTGGAAGAGATTGGTCATGGAATTGCCGAAGCGGTGGTCGAATTTTTTGCGCAAGAGCCTAACCGATTGGTGATTGATGCGTTGAGGTCGATGAACCTGAATTTTGCTGAACCAGAGGCGGTCGTGACAGGCGACCGCCTGCGCGGTGAGGTGGTGGTTATTACCGGTACTTTAGAACGATTCGGGAGAGCCCAGGCCGAGGCGATGGTCGTGGCCGAAGGCGGTAAAGTGGCCAACGCGGTTTCGTCGCGAACGACGTTGGTGGTGGCCGGAGAACGAGCGGGTTCCAAATTGGACAAGGCCCAAAAGCTAGGGGTGACGGTGATCTCGGAAGAGGAATTTCTGCGCCGGGTGTCGAATTTTCAGTCGGAGTAGGTCTCGAGAGCAAGGGCCCGAGGGCAGGCGGTGGTGGTTTGGATGAAAAACGGAAAGGGGGGCTTGGATGGAACCGGTATTAGAAGTCAAACATCTTCAAACACACTTTTTCACCGATGAGGGCGTGGTGCGGTCGGTCGACGACGTGAGCTTATCCATTAACGCTGAGGAGACCCTCGGCGTGGTCGGAGAATCAGGCTGTGGTAAGAGCGTGACTTCGCTCTCGATTATGCGCCTGGTGCCAAATCCTCCCGGTCGAACCGTGGGCGGAGAGATCTGGTTTCGCGGCGAGGATCTGCTGCAAAAGCCTATGGATCAGATGCGGAAGATCCGCGGCAACAATCTAGCCATGATTTTTCAGGAGCCGATGACTTCCTTAAATCCGGTGTATACCATTGGTGATCAAATATCAGAAGCCATCCTGCTGCATCAAAAAATTGGCAAGCGCGAGGCGTGGTCGCGAGCAGTCGAGATGTTGCGAATGGTAGGCATTTCGTCGCCCGAGCAGCGAGTGAGGGAGTATCCTCACCAAATGTCGGGTGGGATGCGGCAGCGGGTAATGATCGCCATGGCACTTTCCTGCAACCCAGAACTCTTGATCGCCGACGAACCGACGACGGCTCTAGATGTCACCATTCAAGCGCAGATTCTGGAACTGATGAAAGAAATGAAGCAAAAATTTCACACCGCGATCTTGCTGATTACCCACGACCTCGGAGTGGTTGCCGAGATGACGGATCGCGTATCCGTAATGTACGCCGGCAAGGTGGTGGAGGAATCGTCCACCAGGGACTTGTTCCGACGTCCCCTGCACCCTTATACCCAAGGTTTATTGGCTTCGATTCCGCGATTGGACACTCCGGTCGAAGACCGCTTGCATGTCATTGACGGCGTAGTCCCGAATTTGCTTCGTCTGCCGCCAGGATGCGCGTTTGCGCCTCGTTGTCCGCGGGCAATGGAGGTATGCCGAGTCAAGACGCCAACATTGAACGAAGTCGAACCCGACCGCAAGGTCTCCTGCTGGCTGTATGCCAGCCCCAGTCAGGAGGCGGTGTCGTGAGCGTGGTCGAACCCGTTCGAGATTTAGGCGACGTGTTGCTCTCAGTGAAGAATCTAAAAAAGTACTTCCCGATTACCGGGGGCATCATGTCGCGGGTGGTAGGCAACGTCCGCGCGGTCGATGGGGTCAGTTTCGATATCGCTCGCGGCGAGACCTTGGGCTTGGTGGGGGAGTCGGGTTGCGGCAAGACCACGACCGGACGAGCCGTTTTGCGCCTGATTGAACCGACGGCCGGCAGGGTTGAATTTGAAGGCAAAAATATTATGGAATTCTCGCCTAAGGCTATGCGCGCGGTTCGTCGCCAAATGCAGATTATTTTCCAAGATCCGTTTGGGTCATTGAATCCTCGGATGTCAGTGGGGCAAATTATTCAAGAGCCCTTAGTCATTCATGGGGTCGGCAACCGGACCCAGCGCGAAGCTAGGGTGAAGGAATTATTGGACGTGGTGGGCTTGGCTTCATATCATGTCCAACGCTTTCCGCATGAGTTTTCGGGTGGCCAGCGGCAACGGGTAGGCATCGCCCGGGCTCTTGCGCTCAACCCCAAGTTGATTGTTGCGGATGAGCCGGTATCGGCGTTAGACGTATCGATTCAGTCTCAAATCTTAAATTTGCTCGAAGACCTGCAAAAGGAATTTGACCTCACCTATTTGTTTATCGCTCACGGCCTAAATGTCATCCGCCACATTTCTGACCGCGTGGGCGTCATGTACTTGGGGGTCATGGTGGAACTGGGGTCTGCTGCTGAGATTTATCAAAAACCCTTGCATCCATACACCGAAGCATTGTTTTCGGCGATTCCAGTGCCCAACCCCGAACTCAAGCGGTCGCGGATAGTGTTGCAAGGAGACCTGCCAAGCCCGGTTCATCCCCCGTCAGGTTGTCGGTTTCATACCCGTTGCCCGATTGCGCAAGATCGCTGTCGAAGGGAAGTGCCGGTGTGGAAAGAATCCTTCCCTGGCCATTTTGTCGCCTGTCACTTTCGCTAGGGGGGCGGGATTGACCGAGCCGAGATGCGGTGCCTGAGGCGGCTGAGTCCCATCGGAGCCGTGATATAATCGAGCAATAGCGAGGGGGCTTGTCGATTTGCGACTGTCAACGGATTTGGTGGCATATGTGTCGGATTTAGCACATCTACGTCTAAATATGACGGATGTGGAGAGGATTGCCAATGAATTGGGACGTGTTCTAGACTATGTCGAGGTTCTCCAAGCCGTGGATACGAGTGCGGTCGATGCCACCTGGCAAGGGTCTCGCGGGCCGGGGGGGATGCGTTCGGATGAAGCAGGGCCATCGTTGGATCCCTTAGTGGCGTTGGCCAATGCGCCAGCGGCCCAAAATGGGATGTTTCGAATCCCTCGGATCTTAGCGGAGGGAGAGGATCAGTGATGGCAGTTCCCGATTATTCAGCGAAGGGTCTGGCTGACGCGGTGAGAAGTGGCCAGGTCTCAGCGGAAAGCGCGATGATTGGGTATTTGGAACGGATTCGGGCCACTGAGCCTGAAGTGCATGCACTCTTGGCTCAAGATCAAGACTTGGCCTTAAGTCGCGCCCAAGGCGTGGACCGCATGCCCTTGGATCAGAAAAGCCACCTGGCTTTGGCAGGTGTGCCGCTGGTGGTCAAGGATAATATCGTGACCAAAGAGTTTCCAACTACGGCGGGTTCTCGCATGCTGGAAGGCTTTCATTCTCCGTACACGGCGACGGCAGTAGAGCGCGCCGAGGCCCAAGGCGCTATTGTGTTGGCTAAGAGCAACTTGGACGAGTTCGGCATGGGTTCGTCGACCGAACATTCGGCGTTTGGGCCGACTAAAAATCCGTGGGATTTGACTAGGGTGCCAGGCGGGTCGAGTGGCGGGTCGGCGGCGGCGGTGGCGGTAGGGATGGCGCCCTTAGCCCTGGGATCGGATACTGGCGGATCCATTCGTCAGCCCGCGGCTTTTTGTGGGATCGTAGGCCTTAAGCCGACTTATGGGCGGGTCTCTCGCTATGGGCTCATTGCCTACGCTTCCAGTTTAGATCAAATTGGGCCTTTGGCTCGAACTGTCGAGGATGTTGGTCTGTTGCTGCAGGTGATTAGTGGGCAGGACGTGAGGGATGCTACCAGTGGGGAAAATCCTGTCTCCGATTATTTGGCGGAGTTAAAGCGGCCACTTGAGGGCCTTAGGGTAGGGATGCCCAAAGAGTATTTTGGTCAAGGCATTGACCCTAAGGTGCGATCGGTGGTTGAAAAGATGTTGACTCGTTTAGCGACCGAGGGAGTGACGGTGATCGAGATTGAAATGCCGCACACCCGCTACGCTATCGCCACGTATTACCTGATTGCCCCAGCCGAGGCTTCTTCCAACTTATCGCGATACGACGGAATTCGTTACGGATTTCGGGCTCCGGCCACGGATCTTGACTCATTGTATCGAAATACCCGCGCTCAGGGCATGGGCGAAGAAGTGCAGCGAAGGATCTTGCTGGGCACGCATGTGCTGTCGGCGGGCTACTACGATCAATACTATGTCAAAGCTCAGAAAGTCAGAACATTGATTCGGCGCGACTTTGATGAAGCCTTCCAGACCGTCGATTTGGTGGTGACGCCAAGCGCCCCGGATTTGCCCTTTGTTCTCGGTTCGCGGTCGGATGATCCGATGCAGATGTATTTATCAGACATCTGCACCGTCACGGCCAATTTGGCCGGATTGCCAGCCCTTTCGGTTCCGGCCGGATTTGATGATGGGCTTCCCATTGGGATGCAGTGGATTGGTCCAGCCTGGTCGGAAGACTTGTTGCTGAGAGCCGGCTACATGGTGGAACAGATGGTAGAACGGCCTCGTTGGCCTCTGTAAAAGGACGTGAGGGTGAACCGTGGAGTGGCTGATGGGGGAGAGGACATTGGGATGGTAGACGAGGCGTATCGTGTGGTGATCGGTTTAGAGGTGCACGTAGAGTTGAAGACGCGGACTAAGCTTTTTTGCCGATGTGTAAATGCGTTTGGTTCCGCCCCGAATACCCAGACTTGTCCCGTGTGTTTGGGATTGCCTGGAGTGCTTCCGGTTTTGAATCGAAACGCCGTCTCCTTGGCGGTTAAAGCAGGAATGGCTCTTCATTGTAGGATTCGATCGGTCTCCAAGTTTGACCGAAAACAGTATTTTTATCCCGATTTGCCCAAGGCTTATCAAATTTCGCAATATGATTTGCCATTCGCCGAGTGGGGATTTGTGCCGATCGCCGACGGAGCCGAGGTCAAGCGGATTCGTATTCGCCGGGTTCACATGGAAGAAGATGCGGGGAAATTAAATCATATTGGCCAAAATTTGAAAGAAGCGGAAGGCTCGCTCGTCGATTTGAATCGAGCGGGGGTCCCCTTGATTGAGATCGTCTCTGAGCCCGATATGGGCTCTGCGGAGGAAGCGCGGCGATATTTAACCGAGTTGCGCACCATTCTAAGCTACCTCGATGTTTCCGACTTACGGATGGAAGAAGGCTCCATGCGTTGCGATGCGAACGTTTCTTTAAAGCCTAGGGGGTATCAAGGCAGTCTCGAAGACTTGCCTCGGGTCGAAGTCAAAAATGTCAACTCGATTCGCAATGTTGGCCGAGCGATTGAATATGAGATTGAGCGCCAAGCGGCCCGGCTCAGCCAAGGCGAACGTGTTATCAAGGAGACGCGGGGGTTCGACGATGGCCGAGGGCGCACCTATAGTCAACGAAGCAAGGAAGAGGCCAATGACTATCGGTATTTTCCTGAGCCTGATCTGCCACCTCTGGTGCTGGATGAATCCTGGTTGGCGGAGGTCCAGGCCAGTCTACCGCTGTTGCCCGATGCGTGGCGAGAACGGCTCCGCGGTCTGGGCGTAGCCAGCCAGGATGTCGAAGTGCTGGTTCAAGATCGGGTGCAGGTCGCCTTTTTATCCGAAGCGCTGTCGTTTACCGACGATGTGCGCGCGGTCAGCAGTTGGATGCTTTCCGATATGTTGCGCCTGTTGAACGAACGGGGCCTAGGGTTTGACCAAAGTCCGGTCAGTCCTAAAGACTTGGTTGACCTGTTGGGGTTCATTGCCGATGGCAAGATTTCGGGACGTATGGCCAAGGAAGTTTTGGATAAGATGTTCGAAAGCGGAGAATCGGCGGCGGTGTGGGTAAAGCGATTGGGCATGGCCCAGATTACCGACGATAGTCTTTTGCGGGGGCAAGTGGCTGAAGTCTTGGCAGAACACGGCAAGGTGGTTGCCGACTATCGTGCGGGCAAGGAGAGGGCGTTTGGGTTTTTGGTGGGTCAAATGATGAAGCGTACCCAGGGACAAGCGAGTCCCGAGGTCGTCAATCGGTTGCTCAAGGAAGCGTTGGAATTTGATGCCCAGTAGGCGGCCTCGGGCGTTGACCAGGGGATCTAGAATCCGAGTGGTGGCGCCCGCCGGTCGAGTGAACAGAGAGCGGCTGGAACAGGGAGTTTTAGGCCTCCAAGGATTGGGATTTGAGGTCAGCCTGGCCGAGCACATATGGCATAGTGCCGGGTATCTGGCCGGCACGGACGAGATGCGGGCGCGAGATTTGGAAGAGGCTTTAGTAGACGAGTCCTTAGACGCTGTATTTTTGGCCCGCGGCGGCTGGGGGACGTTACGGGCATTGCCCTTGCTTGACGCTGAGCGCATCGCACGGGCAACGCCTAAAGTGGTGCTTGGCTACAGTGATATTACGGCTTTGCATGGATTTTTGAACGGTTTGGGTTGGGTTACCTTTCATGGTCCAGTGGTCGAGATGGACTGGAAGAGTGAAAATGGGATCGAAGCCTTGCGGATTGTGGGCGGAGGGAGCGGCTTTATCGGAGACAGTCCGATGGAGCACTTGTGGCAAAGCCAAGATTTTTCCGGGCCCCTCACCACCCCTTGGGTCGGTGGTAATTTGTCGGTGTTCTGTGCATCGTTGAAGACGCCGTTTGAAGTTGACGTGAGGGATAAGGTCTTATATCTGGAAGAGGTGCAAGAGCCACCCTATCGCATTGACCGTATGATGACGCAGTTGCGATTGGCGGGTGTGCTCAGCCAAGCCTGTGCCATTGTGTTTGGGGAAGCTATCCGCTGTCAAGGCGATCCCGAGCTTGCCGACTATGGCCCCCGCGATGTGGTCATGGAGCAGTGTCGACGGGCGGGGGTCGATCTGTTTTGGGGTCTTCCTGCCGGCCATGGTGTCAAGAAACTCACCCTCCCATTGGGGTGGCCGCTGAGCATTGAAGATGGCTGGGTGCGACTGACAGAGGCTGCGGTTGGATCATGACCGTAGGCGAGGTCGATCTCAAGATCTTACGCATGGGGCAAAATGGGGAAGGCGTGGCCACCTTGCCGGATGGTCGAATCGTTTTTGTCGCTGGGGCGTTGCCGGGCGAGACCGTGCGCGCGGAAGTCACCGAGGAGAGGAAAACCTTTGCCCGAGCCCGAGTGTGCTCCATCATCGATCAAAGCCCGGACCGGGAACCCGCTCCTTGCCCTGTGTTTAATCAGTGTGGCGGGTGCGATTTTCAACATTGGCGCTACGCTGCCGAATTAGCTTACAAGCAAGCGTGGATCGGTGAAAGTTTGGCCCGAATTGGACACCTGAGCGACGTGTCCATCCGGCCGATTATTGGAGCCGAGAATCCGTACGGCTATCGCAATAAAGGTCAGTTTCCGTGGGGTACGGACCGAGGTGGGCATCCAATCCTAGGACTTTACGCCCGGGGCAGTCATCGCTTGGTGCAGGTGTCGTCTTGTGCTATTCAAAGCGGCGTGATCAATCGCATCCTGGCGGTGGCGCCGGGGATAGCCCGGGAACTGGGCCTGTCGACCTATCAAGAAAAAGTACACCGCGGGACTCTGCGCCATCTATTGGTGCGCAGTGCGAAAGACGGCTCCGGCGCGCTGGTCGCTCTGATCGTCAAGGACCGAGATCCGCGGCTGGTGCACTTGGCCGAGGCGCTGATGACAGCGGTCCCCGAGGTGGTTGGGGTAGTAGAAAATGTCAACGTCGCCGAAAGCAACCGAGTGTTGGGAGATCAAAGTATTTTGCTTGCCGGTCGACCCTATTTTTTGGATACTATTTTGGGACAGACCTTTCGCGTCTCGACCCGTACGTTCTTTCAAGTCAATCCGTACCAAGTCGAGCACTTATATGATACGGTGCGCCAGGCCGTGTCAAAAACTGCCCGCGAAGTATGGGATTTGTATGCCGGTGTGGGTACGGTGGCCTGCTTGGTGGCCCCTCAAGTGGAGTCGGTTAGGGCGGTCGAAGTGAACGCGTCTGCCGTGAAAGACGCTATCGTCAATGCGCAATTGAACCATCTGGATAACGTGCGGGTGGATGCGGCAAGCGTAGAACAATGGCTCAGCCAAAAACCTGACACAAAAGCCGTGGACGTGATCATTGTCGACCCGCCACGGGCCGGTCTCAATTCTCAAGCCGTGCACAGCTTAAACCAGTTGGCGGCGAAGCAACTCATCTATGTCAGCTGTAATCCGGACACGCTGGCCAGAGATTTGAATTTGCTCCGGGTTCAATATGAGGTCGAGTGGATTCAACCCGTCGATATGTTCCCGGAGACGGACCACGTCGAGTGCTGTGTTGTGCTCAGACGCCCGGAAGACCGTCACGGTTAATGGATCTGATTTTTACTTAGGCGGTGGCCAAACACGAGCCAGATGCCCCAAACCAAAAGAATGACGCCGATTCCAACTACGACCCCAACTCGTTCTGGTTTAGCCACGATGGCGAAAGCCATGGCGAGGATGACTAAGACCATGACCAGATAGGTGCTTGAGGGGAAGCCGGGTTGGTGGTAGGTGAGACGTTCGGGATGATGTTGTTGCAGGTAGGGCCGATATCGCAACTGGGTCAAGAGGACCATCAGCCAGATGAACATGGCTTGAAATCCGGTGGCCGTCACCAAATACGAGTACGCCTGTTTGGGCAAGACGTACGCCAGAACGATGGTGCAGGCGAGCAGCGCCGCGCTGCTCAAGATGGCGAAGGTGGGCTGTCCTCGTCGATTGAGTTTGCTCAACCAAGAGGGTGCCTGACCTGCCTTGGCCAGACGGTACAACACCCGGACATTGGAGTACAGGGCGGCATTCATGGTGGAAAGCACAGCGAACAGCAACACCAAGTTCATGGCGAAGGACCCGTCAGGAATGGCGATGGCGCGCAAGACCACCGTAAAGGGACTGACGCTGGCGGAAAAGCGTTGCCACGGTACCAGGCTCACAATCAAAAAAATCGATCCGAGATAGAGGACAAAGATGACAACGGAGGTATTGCGGATGGCCTTGGAAATGGTGGACGACGGTTTTTTGGTTTCAGCGGCGGCCAGCCCGATGACCCCGGTACCGGCATAGGCGAAAAGCACCAACAACATCGAGGGGGCGGCTCCCAACCAGCCATGAGGGAGCCAGCCGCCATGAGCGGTCATGTTCACCAAGGGGTTTAGGGGAGTGTGGGCGGGGGAGGGAAAGAGGTGGAGCAGGGTGGCAGTCCCGACGATGATAAAGAGTGCGACCGCGACGGTTTTCACCCCGGCCATAATTCCCTCGATGGTTCCGAATCCGCGGACGCTAAGAAAATTGACGGCAATAATTAATGTCGAATAGACCAGAGACCATATCCACAGCGCCATGGAGGGGAACCAGAACTTCGTAAAGAGCGCAGCTGCGGTCACCTCACTAGACATGGTGAGCACGCTGGAAAACCAGAAGATCCAGCCCGAGACAAAGGTCCAGCCCGGACCTAAGACGGCCTCGGTATACACTAAGAAAGAACCGGGGGTAGGGGTGGCGATGGACATCTCGGCTAGGGCGGTAATTTCAAAATACATGGCCACGGCGGCCAGAATAAACAGCGGGAAGACGATGGGACCCGCATTGTGAATAGCGAGCCCACTGGCCAAAAACAAGCCAGAGCCCATGATGCCGCCAATGGTGAGAAGGGTCAAGGTAGGTGAAGTCAAATCCCGTTGAAACGCCTGATGTTTATGGTTAGACTGAGATTTAGGGCCTTTCGATTTGATGGACATGATTAGCCTCCCATGGACTTACATTGCTGGGGTTAGGATGAGGATTCTCGTGACGTTCTATTCCAACGAACCGGAGGGACGCAATGGACGCTAGTGGGAAGACGGTCGCCCAGTCACGCACTGAGATGACCGAGTTGGCATTGCCAGGAGACTCTAATCCTTTAGGCAACATCCTTGGTGGTCGGGTCATGCATTGGATCGATCTAGCCGCAGCCATGGCCGCGGCCCGCCATGCAGGCCATATTGCGGTGACGGCGTCGATGGATCGGGTGACGTTTTTAAATCCGGTGAAGGTCGGTCAGGTGGTACATCTCATCGCCGAATTGACCTGGGTGGGACGCACGTCGATGGAGGTTCAGGTCGAAGTAACTAGCGAGGATTTGTTGACCGGCCAAGTCCAGCCGACGAGCACGGCCTATTTAAGCTTCGTCGCCATGGGCTTAGATGGTCGGCCTGCTCCGGTTCCGGCATTGATTTTGGAATCCGCCTTGGAACGGGAGCGGTTTCGTACCGCAGAGATTCGGCGGAGGGAGCGGTTGGACCACCGCGAGCACAGCACTAAGCGTTCTTCGTAGCCGTCCTGACCGAGATCGCAAAGAGTGTCTGGCTCCTCCATAGCTAAAGAATTGGTCGAATTGGGTGGTTTGCTAGTTATTCTTGATGAAGATGGAAATTACTGCTGATTTGAAGCAACGGAAATGTAGTTGGCCTGTGAGTCGGGAAACCACTTGGCCACTGCACGCACCAAAGCGGCGGCCAGATCGAGGAGCGTGACTTTCGGACCCTCCTCCTGTTCGGGCTGGCGATGAATCCTGAAATTCATCGGGATAGCCCACGGTGCCAGCACTCGCCGTAAAACTCGTCTCCGCCCCAAAGCGGGTCCATATCGATAGCCAGCACCACGATATTCGATCCCCGGGTGGTCACCGGCTTGACGCCTGAACGGACGGCATCGCCATATCGTCCCGGCTCTTCGACCTTGCGTCCGATTTTGTGAAATAAGGTGTCATTGCAGAGTAGCAAAAGTTCACGCACATCCGGAAGGTTGCGGGCGGACAGATGGGGTACCAACCGATGCGCCCAGACTCCCAGCAAGTCGGACCGTTTGGACCATCGGCCTTCACGGCAAAATGCCATATAGGCCTCCTACCGGGGCCGGTCGGCCCCGGCAACCATTTGCCATAGACGCGTGCTGATCCGATGACCGGGACATCGCACCCATGCCGTCAGCAACTCGACAAAACGGTTGGCCATCGGTTCGGTAAATAATCTGCGAAATGGGTCCAATAATTTGGACCATTGTCCTACTACTTTGATACTGGGCGCGGCTCCAATTTGATGGTTTGATACCAGGGGTGTCGGCTTCTCAACCGGTGGTTTTATAATGGTTTTCCAAGACGATGGCGTTCTCCCAAAAAAAGAAAACTATAACCCGCGCACAGTATATTGGACATCGCCTCCACGAAGCACGTTAGCACTCGTACGTGAGTTTGTTCAGGGGAATATTGGAAGTATTCATTGCGAACATACTTTTGGTTCTTGAGCTGATTCCATGAATGTGCAGTGCTGATTTTGACACTCCCCACGCCTAAAGGCGAGGGATTCTTGCGAGGAACCCACTCACGTGAGCTTTACTCGCAAAGGGTTCGCCAAAAGCCCCCTAGCCA
>JAMCVM010000078.1 GCA_023475835.1 Bacillota bacterium
AGTACCCGAGCAAAGCCGCCTGGGGGCTTTGCGATGACGGGAACGGCCACGGCTACCGGCAGGACTTTCGAGGTGGCGGTTCCGACCCTGCGGAGGGAGGATGCCGGAGACGGCTAGGAGCAAAACTGCGGCCTCCGAAAGAGCGAACAATTCCAGACGTGTTCAGGAATGTGCAGATCTAGGAGATTTCTGCATGGGTCTGTGTAAATATGCTTAAGCACGTTATAGCGGCTAAATGGTCCCACGCCTTCATTAAAAATAACCCCCACTGCGATAAAGGTCACCCGACGACGGTTGCTGCCCTTAGTGGGGGCGATGCTCTGCGATGCTGACCGGCCAATCCCCGACCAAACGGGCTTGGCCGCGCAAGACGGCTACGAGCGCAGGCATGGCCGCGGGACTTGGGTCAAATCCGGTAAGGCCTATTGTGTCCACAGGAAGTCGGCGGAGATCGTAGGGGGAAGAGAGAGCCAAAGCCACGGACGGCCCATCGGTCCAGGTACGCTGCAGGACGGTAAGTTGACCTGGGTGTAACCCGGCATGGTCAAGCGCCACGACTAATGGATAGGCCTTGCTCACGGCGTGTACGCTGGCTACCTGCTCGGCGGAGGGGTTCCGGGGCAGGGTGAGATGGCGAAAGAGTTGATCGCCGAATGCTTGGGCCAAGGGATGTTCTAGCGATGCCCGGGAGTCTTCGGCCTCCGTCGTCTCAGGCTGATCGCCGAACGTCACTAAGACCAGAGGCTCCGTAATCGGTAATTTGTTCACAGCGCCGGTACCCGCTACGGCTTGCAACCAGATGGTGTCGGCAATGGATCGGGCTTCCGTTCGCTCAGCCTCGGTGATCTGGGCGATTGCCGGAGAGAGGCGAGACTTAGTTTCGCGAACATGGTCCAGAGCAGCGCGAATCCGTGAAGCGGAGATCTGTCCCTGAGCGAAGGCCGAGATGAGACCTTGATAGGTATCCATTTGTTGGTCGGCGTCGTGTGACACCAGAACCTGGTCAGCGCCGGCTTGGATGGCCATAACCGAGCCGGCAACCGTGCCGAAGCCTTGAACGATGGCTTGCATCTCCATGCTGTCGGTGACGACCAGGCCGGTGAAGTCTAGCTGGTCGCGGATCACTCCGGTTAACACCTTTTCGGAGAGCGTGGCCGGTAACCCAGACGAATCGATCCCGGGATAGACAACGTGTGCGGTCATGATCGCGGCCACTTCGGCGGCCACGGCGGCGCGAAATGGCATCAGTTCAACCGATTCCAGTCGCCCTCGAGGCTGGTCGACAGTGGGCAAGACCTTATGCGAATCCTGGTGAGTGTCACCGTGGCCTGGGAAATGCTTCGCGGTAGCCAGGACGTGAGCCTGCTGCAGTCCACGGATGTAATGCTGGCCCAAGCGAGCTACCTGGGTAGGGTCTTCGCCAAATGATCGAATGCCAATGACGGGGTTGGCAGGGTTTACGTTGACGTCAAGGACCGGGGCATAGTTTTGATTGATGCCCAACGCGGTCATTTCGAGGCCAGCCAAGTACATTAAGCGTTCGACTAATTCGGGGGAACGAGCAGCAGCCATAGCCATTTGGCTCGGAATCGGGATGAATTCCGGGCCGTTCAGTCGACGAACCGTGCCACCCTCCTGGTCGATGGCGATGAAGAGCGGGGGAAGACCGGCACTGGCGGCGGAGGTTTGGAGACTTCGGGTGAGCTCGCCCACTTCCTGAGCAGTTCCGATGTTTCGTCGGAATAACACGATGCCACCCGCCCGGCCCCGGCGGACGGCATCCAAGATATGCGGGGGAGCCTCGACACCGTCAAAGCCGATGGTGATCAGTTGTCCAATCTCGCGCATGAAACGCCTCCCAACCTATAGTGGCTCAGATCATAGCATAACCCGGACGATCGTAGGATCATCCGGGTTATCGGTTGAGAAAATCGTGCGCGTTCCTGCAGTGGTCCTAGGTGCCCGGGATGACGGCCACCCCGCCATCGAAGGCATCCGCCCAGTACGAGGTATTTAAACTTTGGACCACCACGCCTTGACCGGGCAAGGTGGCGGAAATGAACTGACTTTGTCCCAAGTACAAGCCGACGTGATTACAAAAGACCCCTTGAGTCGTGAAAAATACTAAATCTCCCGGCTGTAGTTGGCTCCGACTTACATGCCTTCCAACATCCCACTGTTCGAACGTCGTGCGAGGTAAGCTGATGCCATTTTGGCCAAAAAGCCATTGCACAAAGCCAGAACAATCAAACCCGGTCGCGGGGGAGTTTCCGCCCCAAACATAGGGCGCTCCCTGATACCGCATAGCCAGATTGATGATGGCTTGAGCAGTCGTGGAATCCGAAGCAGAGGAGACCACATCAACGGCTTTAGGGGCTTGTTGCAGAGATTCTGCCAGCGCCGCGTCAGTCAGTGAACCGACGTAGCCATGATCCGGCAAATGAACGGAAGCTTGATAAGCGACCACCGCCTTGAAGGTGACAGGGCCATAGGTCCCCGTAATCTTTCCCGCATAAAAGCCCAACCTTGCCAGATCTTGTTGTAAGGTTAACACCTCGGCACCTTTGGAACCTAGGTAAAGATATCCGGCTGGTGGTCGCTCGGATGACAAAGAAGCCGACGCATTAGTCTTGGGCGTTGCCGCCTCATATAAAAGCTCTAAAGTCTTAGGCCCGGCAGCTCCTGTGATCTTTAAGCCACGGGACTTTTGGAACGCTTCCACTCCGCTGTACACCTGAGGCCCGAATTTGCCGTCGATACTGCCCGAATAATCCCCAACTTTGGCCAAATCACGTTCTAGAGTTGCCACTTGGGGACCCTGATCTCCATAAACCAAATCACTGGATGCCGCAAATGCTGAAGTCGTGATAGCTGGCATAGACAACAGAAAAACACCAATGCCCAAAGACAGCCAACGCCGTCCGCGCTTTATGTTCAATCTATTTTATCTTCCTTCCTTAAACAGCCTCCGAGGTTAGTAACGGATCCTAAAGATCCGTGATTCGGGGGGGAAAGTGCCCCCTACCGGCGTAACCGGATTCACCTACTGGTAAAAACCAGCATCCCCCGTACTCCACGATTCGTGGAGATTCGGCAATAAGATATTATGAAGTCATTCTAGAGGGTTCGGCATCCATGTGTCAACCAAATAAGGCTGATTTTGTCGAACTAAACTGGGTAGCACGTGCTAGAGCCGTGGGGGGATCGGCTGAGAGCCGATGACCATTTGGCTGCGAACCGGGGATGATATAAAAAAGAAGGCTATCAAGAGTAAGCAAGCCAGCTTCATTATCCTGTTTTAAGAGCACAAGGGTTTGGTATGCATTTGAAGAAGGAATGCAGGGATTTAAGGTGATTAGAGCCGGCGGGTCCCTGCGTGGGAGAGGCGGCGGCGAAACTAGCGGCAAGAGATGGCCGGGCTCGGTGGTCATTTGACAGGCGCCGACAGACCGCACCCGGGTCTCGTGCAGAAGAGGCGGGATCTTCATCCTTAACTCATCGGATTGTGGCTCCGGGATTTTTCACCACCCGCGCGGGCTTAGAACGAGTGTTTTTCGATGAAGGTGGTATAATACACGGGAAAACCACCCAAATCTGGAGGTGCGGTATGCGGGCCAGCGATGTCGCTTACGACATCTTGAAAGGAAAAGGTCAACCGCTCGAAGTCCATGAGTTGTTGGACGAAGTCTTGGAGCGTCTAGGACAAGATCGGGAGCCTCGACGTGTTGCCCAAATTTACACCGAACTGAATACGGACATCCGTTTTCAATATCGGGGGAACACAGAATGGGGCCTTAAAGAATGGGTCTCCCATGGATCATCTAAATCCACACTTCGAGAACGTGCAGTACCTGACAATGAAGAGGTCGAAGAATCGGATGAGGACAGCTGGCAATAGCCGCGGTCCTCTTTACGTACGGAGTACCAGAGTGCAGACGAATGGGTGGTTAGGAGCGAAGCGATGGCGAAATACGTGTTCATTACCGGTGGTGTGGTGTCCTCTCTCGGCAAGGGGATTACGGCCGCGTCATTGGGACGGATTTTAAAAGACCGCGGACTTAAGGTCAGTGCATTGAAGTTGGACCCTTATATTAACGTCGACCCAGGGACGATGAGCCCCTTGCAGCATGGCGAGGTGTTTGTCACCGAGGACGGCGCAGAGACGGACCTTGATCTTGGGCATTACGAAAGGTTTTTGGATGGCAATTTGAGCCAAGTGAACAACGTGACGACCGGAAGAATTTATTGGTCGACGATCATGAAAGAGCGCCGCGGTGATTTCCTGGGGGGAACGGTTCAAGTGATTCCCCATATCACAAATGAAATCAAACGCCGTATTCGTAGTGTGTCGGAAGCCACCGGGGCCGATGTGATTTTGGTCGAAATCGGGGGGACTGTGGGCGACATTGAAAGTCTTCCGTTTCTCGAGGCGATTCGTGAAATGAGGAGCGATGTCGGTCGGGACTCGGTCATGTATATTCACGTAACCTTGGTTCCTTTTTTACGGGCAGCGATGGAGGCAAAGACGAAGCCCACTCAACATTCTGTGAAGGAATTGCGATCGATTGGCATTCAGCCGGATGTGATTGTCTGCCGTACCGAACGCCCGCTTTCCAAAGAGATGCGGGATAAGATCGCCAACTTGTGCGATGTGGATCGGCGTGCGGTTATCCAAAATGTTGATGCCGACTCGATCTACGCCGTTCCTCTGATGTTGCAAGAAGAGGGCTTGGACAAAATCGTTGCGGACCGTCTGAATCTTTCTCTAGAGGCGGCTGACCTCAGCCAATGGCGAGGAATCGTGGACCGTGTCCGTCACTTGGACGGCCGGGTTACAATTGCTATGGTCGGTAAGTATGTGGCCTTGCCGGATGCGTATCTGAGCGTAGTAGAAGGGCTCATTCACGGTGGGATTCATCATCGCGTGGGTGTGGACCTTCGCTGGATTGACTCCGAGGCACTGGAGTCGAGCGACGAACAAGCGGATGCCTTGTTGGCGGGCATTGATGGCCTGTTGGTCCCTGGGGGCTTTGGCTATCGTGGCGTGGAAGGGATGATTCGGGCAACGAAATGGTCGCGTGAAAATAACGTGCCGTTCTTTGGAATTTGTATGGGGCTGCAAGCGGCGGTGATTGAAATAGCTAGAGATTTGGCCGGATTGAGCCAAGCGAACTCTACCGAATTCGTTGCGGACTGTTCTTCGCCGGTGATTGACTTGATGCCCGATCAGCAAGGTGTAGAAGATCTTGGGGGTACGATGCGCCTCGGCAGTTATCCCTGCAGGATCCGTGAGGAAACGTTAGCCTATGCTGCTTATCAAAACCCTTTGGTATTCGAACGACATCGCCACCGATTTGAAGTGAATAACGCATTTCGCGAGCGTTTGGCCAGTTCGGGACTCATTGCCTCGGGAGTATCGCCCGATCAGCGGCTGGTGGAAGTGATGGAACTGAAAGGCCACCCATGGTTCTTAGGCACGCAGTTTCACCCTGAGTTTCGATCCCGTCCGGATCGAGCCCATCCGTTGTTCTCTGGATTTATCGGTGCCGCGGTTCACCACGCCCAAGTCGAAAGACCCCGGCAGGTTGTCGGGGGTTCGGCTCAGAGCGGTGCGAAACTATAGCAGATGGCCCCGGCTTGGGTTTGTTCTTCCGCCATGCTTTCTGCGTATTGGGCGTAGGCCAAAAACTCACTGGCGTAGCCCCGACGTGAGTTCCCGGCGAGCGATTGGACCTGACTTTCGAGCGCATCAGGCACGGCTGAAGTTCTGACTGGGCCTACCGCGATTTGAATGCCGGTCAAGGTGCATCTCTGTCGGGACTGATAGCGGCAACCGCTAACGTCACAAAGAATGATGGCCAAATGAAGTGCCTCCCGTCCTCATGATTTTGGCGCTGGTCTTTGTAGTATGACCGTTCGCGCTGATTTCATACGGTTCCCGGCGGTTGTGTTTATTAGCGTGAGAAGCATATACTGAGGGTAGCCAGGCTAGTTTGCACGTGTGGATTTGATCGGTGGATAAGCCAGTTTTGTCTTCTAGGAGGGAGATACCATGGGATTGCTGTCGCGAGTTTCGACTATTTTTAAGTCGAAAGTTAACAATGCGTTGGATAAAGCAGAAGATCCACGCGAGACATTAGATTATTCCTATCAGAAGCAACTTGATCAGCTGCAAACGATTCGTCGTGGCGTGGCCGAAGTGGTGACCTCAAAAAAGCGAGTAGAGTTGCAGCGTGATCGTTTGTTGCAACAAACCCAACAGTGGGAGCAAGATGCTCGGGACGCCGTGGCTGCTGGGCGAGACGATCTGGCCACCGAAGCCTTGACCCGTAAGCAGGCGATGCAGGCGCAGATTGACGGATTGGATAAGCAAATTGATGACTTAGCCCACGAAGAAGCAAAAATGATGGACTTGCAAACAAAACTGAAGGCTAAAGTCGAGGAGTTCCGCACCCAAAAAGAGGTGATTAAAGCGCAATACTCGGCCGCCCAGGCGCAGGTGCGGATCGGAGAAGCCACCCATGGCCTGGGAGAAGACATGACTGATTTGCACATGGCCTTAGAACGAGCCCAAGACAAAACACAAGCCTTGCAGGCACGAGCGTCCGCCATCGATGAGATTGCTGACAGTGACACGTTAGCATTAGGGAGTGGCGGGTCTGGCGATTCTATTCGGGATGAACTCAATAAGATGCATTCCGGCACCGGAGTTTCGGATGAACTGGCGAGAATGAAGGCGGAATTGGGAAAGGGCGATGCTTCATGATTGTTCGGATCATGGCCGACGGTCAGTATGATCTGTCAGAGGAATCGTATGACCGTCTGCAAGTTATCGATGAGCATTTGTTGGCGGCCTTGGAAGCCGATGACGGTGGGGCGTTCCATCGCTTATTCCATGATGCGCTGAAGATAGTCCGAGGAGGTCAAAGGCTAGATGAGGCAGTTCTGCAGCCCTCTGACCTCGTCTTACCTCCAGAGGACACCACGATCGACGAAGCTCGTCGTCTGCTGGCAAGTGATTCTCTCTAACTACGGTGGGTTGGCTAATGCATAGATGAACCCAAAGCTCCCTCGGCTCGTTCGGGATGTTTCTCCGACGGCCGAGGGCATTATTTTGCGGGGAGGGCCTGGTTAAAATCGACCCTACAATTTCGTAGAGAGATCGTCGCGCATGTCCTTTGCCCCTGGGTTTAGATGGCCGGCAGTCGGATGCAGGCGTTGATACAGGGCCCGGTGGGTCCGGACGGACGGGCTTTTGTTCCCAGGGAGTGGACCCCAAGAGGACGTTTACAACGGCGGATCCCATAGGGCGTACCAGCGATCTTGGTCAGGTTCGATGCTAAGCGCAGGTTTGAGCGTTTGCGCTAAGCGAAATTCGAAAGCAGAGTCGCGATTCTTTCCCGGTTTGGGCACGAATGGATAAAAGGCTGCCCGACGGTAGCTATAGATGAGATACCAGCCTCCGGCCCGTCGCCCTGCAGGGTCTTGATGATTGTAGGCAAAGGTTGCGGCTAAAAGACTATCCGCATATCCCGCCTCTTGAATCATGTCCGCAGTAAGGTGAAGGGCGTTGATGACGTCTTCGACATCCGATCCGCTGTAGACCATCCAGTGAAATCCCATGCTGTCGGTCTCCGTCTTGGCGGCCACTGGGAGATCACGTCCCCCAAGTTGCAAGACGTCGTGCAACTCTTTCTCAACCGCATCATAGGCTGCGTTGTCCACAGAGCGAAGCACCAGGGCCGCCTGACCTGCGAACTGACTGGAAAGTTGAGATTCGATGTCTAAGGTGGCTTGGCTCAGTTGGAATAGCTGATCGACTTTCCCTGCGGCCACCTTAGTCCGACCGAAGAGTGCGTCGAAAAACCCCATGAGTGTTTCCCCTTTCTCATCTTAGCTATTTTGCTTTGTTCATCTCTTGTTGGACATGTTCTAAATAGCGCAGGCGGTGTTGAATATCCGGATGCGTGGAAAAAATCTCCATCATGCTGTCGCGACGAATGGCTGGCATGATGAAAAACGCATTGAACGATTCGGCCTGTCTGAGGTCGCGCGATGGTGACTGTTTGACGCTGTGATCGATCTTGGTCAACGCACTAACCAGATACCCGGGATGCCCGGTTAGAATCGCTGAACCTCGGTCTGCGGCGTACTCGCGATAACGGGAAAGTACGCGAATCAAAATGTAGCTGATAGCCCAGACTGCGAGAGACGCCAACCAGACGAACATAATCATCTGTCCACCGTTTCGCCCGCGGCCTCGATCCTCCTCCGCCATCAAGCCAAACAAGAAAAACTGTTGGACAATAATGGAAGCAATCATCGCGAAGAAACTGGCATAGGTGATGACGATGACGTCCCTATTTTTGATATGAGTCACTTCGTGGGCGAGCACGCCTTCAAGTTCCTGGTCGTTGAGGCGATCAAGAAGCCCTTGGGTGACCGTAATGACCGCGCTTTTAGGACTGCGTCCGGTAGTAAACGCATTCGGCATGCGTATGGGCATGACGGCTAGTTTAGGCATAGGAATATCGGCCAGTTGAGCGAGTCGCTCTACAATGGTAAAAAGGCGTGGCGCTTGGCGTGCATCGACGAGGCGAGCTTTCGTAGCTAAGAGTACTAGGCGATCGGAAAAAAGAAGCTGAGAGACCAGCAGAGCGAGGATAATGACCACTAAAATAGGGATCCCCATCCTTAGTTCGTACAAAACGACCATAAAGGCCAGATAAAGTACCGCTAAAAGAAACATGGTAACGGTCATCCGGATGCTGAGGCCGTTATCGCGGCCATACCACGCACGTTTTTTTGCCATGGATTTCCACTCCCTTAGAACTCTTCGAATAGAAAACACCGTGAATCAAGCCGAGACCAGTGAATCCGATCGAACCCGAACATCTCTCCTGCCTAAGGTCATTTTATCACCTTCGTGCGATTTAATTTAAGCGGGATAAGGGGCTTAGGCCATGTATTTAGAGAAAAGTGATGGCAATTTAGGTTGCCTCCGAGCAGACCATCGCATGCGTGGCATGAAACACGGTAGGAAGATCGGGCAGACCTGTAGAGCGGAAGAGCGCCGATGAGTATTGGCAGATTCCGTTCCGGAATGGACCGACTCACTCAGAGAATGGGTGCGACCCAGGGTCATAGACGCGATCTACCCTTCCTTGGAACCATGGAGACTGGGTGGTATCGAATTTGGAGCTTTTTCTGTTGCTGGAACAGCCGCGGTAGGCCAGGGTTTCAGGACCGGGTAAAATTGACTTTCCCCCACGTTTTCACCAAAAAATGCGGGTTTCAGGCGC
>JAMCVM010000081.1 GCA_023475835.1 Bacillota bacterium
TAGGTTCAGGCTCGGTCGCAAACAACGTCAACAGTTCGTCCCGAGTACGCAGGATCCATTCCATAAGTAGGTCCCGTCCTTTCATGATCGTTGGGGACAGAATACCTCCAATCGCAAAGAAATGCCGGAGTTATTTTTGGGATCCACTACCCGCACGTGACCCCCTGAGTAGTTACGTTTTAAGAGGATAAAAGACGACCGCGACATAGTCCACGTAGGTTCGGAGAATGATAAATCTGTGGGAGAATGATTATCCACAGCGTTTTTCTGACGTAGCAATCGTATTCCTCGAAGGCCCAACGCCCGGAGCGTTTGAGGGGTTGGGGAGGTCGTGGCTTTTTCTCGATGAAAAAGGTCTGCGGGTAGTGGTGGCTGAGTCTGGGGACGAGAATTTCTGAAATAATGCCTATGGGGTCGATGTACTTCGCGCGGTTCATGGATTTATTTAGGGGAGGGCGCCACCGGCTTGCCAATCCCTAATGGAATCATGGGTTGAAACGTCCAGGGCCCTGGCATCTAAGGGACCAATGGGACCCGGATGCACAATAGTGTTTGGCGGTGAACGCGTTGGAGGGCAAGCGAATTCGGTAAGAGAAGGGGCTGTCAAGGGACAGCTTGACGCTGATCGTAACCGGGGTGTTGGGTTGAGACAGCCTGGTGCGCGGAGACTGACGAAAAATAGGACGCTCGCTGACGACGGTATGGTTTTGTGGGAGGGTGTGACGTAAATCGGTGAGGGCTAGGTGGGGTTTTCTGTGACGATGATTTGAGGCAGGTTTGTGGGATGTGCTACGACATTGTTGGAGGTGGGTGCTGAAACGTGATGACGCTTTGCTCAACCGAAACCGTATGAATTGGGTTCAGGCACACCTGGAACGGTTCTTTCAAACGGGAACAACACCGCGAGGAGAATCCCGAGTGTTGTTTTGTTAAACTTGTTGGTTGGTATATGGCGGTGTTCGAAAGCGTTGGGCTCTCAAGTGTTGTTGAGCAGGGAGGGACAGCTTTTAATTGCGGGGGCTCTGGAGTCGGTAACTGAGGTTTTAGACACAAAAATGTTCCTCGAGGAACATTTTTGTCCTGCCCAACTTGGGGCCTATCCATGCCAAGCTCTGCGTATGCATGCAACTATACGGAGGGATCGAAATGAAACGACGACCTTGGCTTGGGGTGGGATTGACGTACGTGGGCACCGTTATTGGGGCCGGATTTGCGAGCGGTCAAGAAATATGGCAGTTTTTTTCCCGTCACGGGGATTGGGGAGCGCTAGGTATTGGGCTGGCAGGGACGATGTTCTACTTTATCGGTCGTTCCGCCCTAGAAAGGGGAAGGTCAGGGACTCCCCACTTCTCGGCGTTTTTGTCTAACATTTATGGGCGTTATGGGATCATCCTAGACTATTTAACTACTTTGGTGCTAGCGGTTGGTATCGGCGTCGTGGCGGTAGGCGGGGGTGCGGTTTTGGCCATCCTGACCCATTGGCCTCGTCCACTCTGCTCCATCATGGTTCTAACGGCAATTATCTTCTCCGCCTTGAAGGGAAGCACATTGATTGTAAGAATCAACACCTTGTTGGTACCCTACTTACTTTTGCTTACGTTGATCATTGGTTTCTGGCCGGCCAATAACCATCGGGCGGCGCCTCAGATTATTAGTCAGGGATGGTGGTTTTCCGCTTTGCTCTACGTGTCGTATAATCTGTTTACGGGTATGACAACATTGCTGAGTTTAGGGTCAATTCTCGACACACCGCGGGACTCTTTGCGTGCAGCGCTTTTAGCTTCCTCGCTGTTGACTCTGATGGCCCTATTAGAGCATCGGGTCCTGCTCACCATCGGAAACGCCGGAAGCCTGCCGATGATGACGGCAGCGAGCTCGATCGGCGGACCAATGCATTGGCTTTTCGGTGTAAGCTTATTAGCCGCCATGTATACGACTGGAATCGGCGAGGCGTTTTCTTTAGTGAGTCGTTACGGCAGGCTGCGCGCACAGTGGATATGGTTGTCGGGTCTTATGATTGGCTGGCCCTTTCAAACATTGATTGCTTCTATTTACCCGGTTTTGGGGGTTATGTCGGTCGCCTTTTGGGCTCCATTGCTCGTCCCTACTCGCAAGCGATAGAGTGCCGTATCCATGAATTGAGGTGGCGAAGTTCGAGTCCGCAGCAGAAGATTTATTAATGGAGGGAAATCGCGCCTGGGACAATGGCCTGAGGGAACACGCCTTAGAATGCTACCAGATGCTAGTCGACCGTTTCCCTAACCTTCCAGACGGGTACAATAAGTTGGGGGTGGTATCGGCCGAACTTGGAAATTTACAGGAGGCCGAGCGATATTTTTTAACCGCCATCGACTGTGATCGCAAACACGTGCCTTCTTTGAGCAATTTAGGCAACATTTGCTTGGAACGCGGCGACTTGGACGAAGCCATAGCATATTATGCCTTGGCCCTTGAATCCGACCCCGAATATCCCCCCGCTCATCATAATTTGGCGGTGGCTTATCGAAAAAAAGGGGAGCTTGGCGTCTTTGTTCGACACCTTAAAAAATCACAACGCTTTGAACGGCAACGGGACCGCTTGTCGCTGCAAGCTGGCAACGCTACAAGATGGCAGAAGACCGCTGCTAGAGTTCCCGATCGCTGGTGGATTTGGGTGATGGTTTTGATCTTGGTTTTGTTTGCTGTGGGGAGGGCATTGCGGTGAGCACAATGGCGCCAGGATGGCGACTCGCATTTGGATGGGCGATTGGATTGCTCCTGCCTTTGGGCGTATTATGGGCCGTCCGCGGAGATACGGCCGATTTGTCCCGGATTACCCAATTTTTAGTGCTATTCGTGTTAGCGATGATCGCAGGCAAACTCGGAAAATGGATCTCCGGTTCGATTTGGGATCAAACGCTTAAGTCAGTGTTAGATGACTGCGCCTTATCGCTGATCCTCGCGGTCGTCGCCTATGAGGCTTCGATCTGGATGCTGCACCATGGCGGTGGGCCGATCAATCCTATGTGGGCGGCCCTGGCCGGCACCTATTTAATCATGCTGTGGCCCATCCGGTCACGGTAATCAAAGAAATCGCCACGGGTCACTTAAGTGACCGAAGGAGGCTCTCGTGAACTGGGTATCTGTCGCTATTCTTGGTTATGTGGGATTGGGTGCCCTGTCCGGGCTCCGACGTGGTCTAAGTCTCGTCGTGTTCTCCGTTGCTGGCTATATCGCAGGTATGTTATTGGCCAGTCGGTACCAAAAGGTTATTGTGGCAAGCATAGTGCACGCCTTACCGATTCAGCGCTGGGTGAATCGGTACATTCCGCTGGCAGCCTCAAACCTTGGCGGAGTGCATCAAGCGACCGACCGCTGGGTGATCAGCATTTTGGGAGTATTGGTTTTCTTGTTAGTGATCTTTGCTGTAGAAGCCCTCGGTCGATCCGTCGGAGTCGTCGTCAGCCAACTAGTGAAGACCTTTCGCGTGACTGGATTTCTCAACGGCATTGGCGGCCTGGCCGCTGGGTTGGTTGAACATGGCCTAGTGGCCTGCTTGATCTTGGGTGTTCTCGTCAGCTTTCCTCTGGTTAGTCATACGTCTTTAGTCGTGGACTTGGATCACAATGCTCTGGTAACGGTTCTGGTCGGATGGTACCATCGCCTGACCTTGACTCCGGCAGCCAAATGGCTCTAGTAGAGTGCAGTATGAATCTCCACGCGACCCGGAGCAGCAAAATTCACCGGCTGGGTTCCGTAGGGACTGGGACAGACCACCCAACAGGGTGAAAAAATCCAAGGAACGCGGCGCATATTCACTCTTATCGTGCATCGAGGGGCCATTTACCGTGCACTCGCACCCTCAACCCAAGATTGCAACTGCTTCGTCAGGGGGTGCGCGCTGGAGGATTCGTATACGGGCCCCATCATGGCACATCAACCAGCCAATAGTCAGCGGCGCTTTACGCCAACGGCATCCCCAAAAAAGTTGGCACAAACCTCCGTAAATGCTCGATCGCCCATCGACCCCCCGGAATGAAGCGCAGTGGCGGTGGATTTTAGTGCGTAGCCAATAGCCGATCGGAGCGTAGCCTAATTCGGGGGTGTTTTGCGAAAGGCCCAATACAATTTGCCCCGCCACATATCGGCAACAATAATCGCTATGATAGAATTCACCATGAGCCTTAAATAGGTGTGAGCAGGCGACGGCTTAACCTGGTTGGCTCACCCTTTTGATGTGTCGTCTAGGGGGCTAGTCGTCCAGTGCCGCAGGCAGTTGCCGGCTTTAGGTGACGTTGGGTTCAAATTGGGGCGAAACTGAGGGAAGACCGATGGCAAAAGAACGACTGACGTTTGAGTTAAATCAGGTCGTCGAACTAAAGAAGCCGCATCCATGTGGCAGTAAATCCTGGAAGATTTTGCGTACCGGGATTGATTTTGGTTTGCGATGCGAAGGATGTGGACATCGCATCCTCATTCCTCGCAAGGATTTTGAACGCGCAGTAAAGCGTATTCTGAGCGACCCCAGCAGTGATCTTTCCTCCTGAATATGAGCCCGACCCCGGCTCGGCGTCGGGCCAGAGAATATGATTGCGTGTGAGGCAATCACGCCTGGATTTAACGTATTCTTTCGGGTTTTGGCTCAACGCGGCGGAAAAGAGTTACCGTATTTCCACCGACCCGCCTGCGAGCTTGTTTCGAAGTCGCTCCAGGCGCCTCTCATGGGGGCTGTCGGCGGCCACCGGATGACGTCGCAGCGAGCGTTGCTTCCCTATCCATACGGTCCGCGCTTGTTCCGCATAGTCGAGGGCCCGGCGATAATCTTGTAGATGATGTTCGTAGATTTTCGATAGATCTAACAGAAGTTCCTCGGACGGAAAAATTTGCTCGGATAAACCTTCCTCCCACCATTCCAAGCACCCCTGCCAATCTCCTTGGCGTTTTAGCAACCGTCCCATCGCCAGGCGCGCCGATTGGCGAAAGGGACCGGATCGAAGGGCTATTTTTTCGTAGCCACGTTGCGCTAACCCATCATGTCCCAATTGCTCATACCAGCGACTAATTGCGAAACACTCCCGATCCGAAGCCATCGCCGAGTCCCTATAACGTAAGATTTTCCATGATAAATGGATATATAAACTGATTAACGACAGCACGTCCCATTCATTATGGGTTAGCACCCCCCAAATGACATCCATGTCGCGCTTGCGAAGATAGTCAAAGTAGAGGATTGGGGCCATCTGCCCTGGGATGTCTCCCTCGCGCACTACTTCCAGCTGCTGCTGTTCCACAGTGGCGAGACGACACGACGGGAGCTGATCCGCCCAGAGTCTCCTGGTTGGATACAGCAAATCGATATGCTCAAAGGCAGGCAGAGCCGGAACCGACCCGCGCAGCAACGTATGGCGCGATCGGACTTGCGGCCAGTCGAAGGATTTGCCGTTATAAGTCAGCCAATACTTGGCGTCGTCCACCCGGGAAAAAAACGCCTGGTATAGGGGAGCCTCAGCTGCAGGAGAGGAAAGAAAGTGCTGAGTGACCACGACCTCACTGCCCTCAAAACGGGCGTAGCCGAGAAGAAAGACAAGGTTACCGGCTCCATGGTAAAGACCCGTGGTTTCGGTATCAAAGAAGACGAGATCCCGCGCAGTTACCTGTTTTGGCTTGAGCGGATGATCAATGCTTAAAGACTCCCAGTCATTCAATACGTCATACAACTCATAAAAACGATAGCGACCGTGACGATGGGACAAAGCAAACCGATGTTCGACCGTCACGATCGGCGATGGAGTCGCGTCCGTCACGGTCACCGCCGGGGCTGTGGCGGGGCCATGCGTGTCTTCCGCTGACTTAATTTTTTCCGCTCCGCCAGGGTTGTCCTTGAGAATGTGCGACCGGTAGCGCGCTAATTGCTCCTTGAGTAGCGTTCCAGAAGTATCCGCCATCAATAAAATCCTCTCTTAGGCATCGACTAGACATTGAATGAGCGCTCGAGCCAGGCGCTTGCTGGAAGGATAGCCTACTCCTGTACAAGAGGGGCACCCTGATTCACAAGGGCACGCATCGATCAAGCGATCCGACGCTTGCAGCATTACATCAGCATCACGGTACACCTGTTCCGAAAGCCCGACTCCGCCCGGATAGCGGTCATATAGGAAAATGGTCGGAGCTCCAGAATGGACGGCTTTTCTTTGGGGGACAACGTGAAGATCGCGTGGGTCGCACATCACAAATAATGGAGCGACATGGCCTAGCACATGGGCTAACCCTACGAGTCCACGTTCCACCTCGTCCTTGCCCAGGGCTTGGAAAAGGTCTTCCGAGAAGCTAATCCAGGCTGCGGTGGTATGGAATTCCTCTTCCGGAAGGTGGATTGGCCCCGATCCCACATTCTCCTGGGTTTCAAACTTTATCTTTTTAAAAATTGTAGCCATGGCATGGACGGACACCTCGCCTCGGCCTAGGCTTGATGACCCTTGGTCACGAATCTCGTCTTCCGTCAGGACTTTCAATTGCACCGCGAGATTGGCATCCGTGTAATAGTCTACCTGCACTTCCCGTACATAAGCTTTTTTCTCGGCATAGTCCAGTTTTTCCACTTGAAATTGAATCCCTTGGTGTAGATAAATGGCTTCTTCATGCAACAAGGTGAGGGAACTAAATCGGTCCATTTCACCGATGACCCGCTCTTGGCCCCGTTCCGAAATATCGATAATGACCACGTTTTCTTGCGAGGCCGAGCGCAGACTAATCTCGTGGGCAGGAAACGAATCACTCATCCAGTACCATTTGCCTTGCGCGTGATGTAAAATTTCGGCTTCCACCAAGAAGTCGAGAATCTCCGTCACGTTTTGGCCACCGAATAGGGCTCCTTCGCCGAAGGGCAGTTCGTAGGCGGCACACTTAAGCTGGTCTACCAGAATGATGAGATTGTTGGGGTTGATGCGCGCCGTCTCCGGGCTAGAGTCGAAGAAATATTCGGGATGTTTCAACACATATTGGTCCATCGGCGTCGACCCCCCGACCATCACCACCACCGATTCGCCCTGGCGCCGTCCTGACCGTCCAGCTTGTTGCCACGTACTGGCGATAGAACCTGGATAGCCGGTGATGACACACGCCTGCAGTTGACCAATATCCACGCCCAATTCGAGCGCATTGGTGCTGACGACCCCGATAATCTCACCTTCACGCAAACCCCGTTCGATTTCTCGCCGTTCACTTGGCAAATAGCCACCCCGGTACCCTCGAATGGCGCGTGCGCCCACAGGGGTTTTGATACGGTCCTGCAAGTAGGTCAGTAAAATCTCCACACGGACTCGACTGCGTGCAAATACGATGGTCTGAATTCGGTTGCTCAAAAACCGTCCGGCAATGTCACTGACTTCTAGGGTCGCACTACGCCGAATGTTTAGAGGGGCATTGACCACCGGAGGGTTATAGAAAATGAAGTGCTTTCGCCCTGTCGGGGCTCCATTGTTATCGACGAGGACGAATGGTTCTTCGACCAACTGCTCCGCTAGTTGTTTAGGATTGGCAATGGTGGCTGAGGTGGCAATGAACTGAGGCTTCCCCCCGTAAAAGGCAGCAATGCGTTTCAGGCGCCGCACCACATTGGCCACATGACTACCGAAAACGCCACGATACGTGTGCAACTCGTCAATCACCACATATTTGAGGTTCTCAAAAAATGCGACCCACTGTGTGTGATGGGGCAAGATGGCAGTATGCAGCATATCTGGGTTAGTAATGACAATGTTCCCTGCCGTCCGGATGTGCTGCCGAATGCTGGCGGGCGTATCTCCGTCGTAGGTTTCTGATTTAATGGGAATTCCGGTCCCGGCGATGAGGTCGACCAACTCCGCTTTCTGGTCTTGCGCCAATGCTTTGGTCGGAAAAATATACAGGCTTCGTGTCTTGGCATCAAGCGTCAACGCTTGTAAGATCGGTAAGTGGTAACAAAGACTCTTGCCCGAGGCTGTAGGGGTTACCGTGACAATGTTTTGACCGCAAGAGACCAGGCTATACGCGGTTGCCTGATGAGTATACAGGTCGACAATGCCGCGGCGTTTCAGCGCCTCGCTAATTCTGGGGTCGAGTCCCGTAGGGAACGGCACGGACTGGGCAGGCCGAGCGGGAAGGGTCTGCCAGTGCTGGACCTGTTCCATAAAATCCGGGTCGTCACGGAGCTGCTGAAGCAATTGGGACAAATCTGGTCGCGGTTGCATTCCATCATCCTCTCGGCCAAATTTAGGCTATCCAGAGGCCTCGTAGCGTGCAAATGTTTCTGGATCGATGATAGCATCATTGCCGGGACTGCGTCTAGACCTCAGTCCCCTCGCAATCTGGCAGGGCCCCTACCGGCCGCGAAAGGCAGTGGCTGCACTCCTTGGGGCATTGTGACGGAAAGTTTACCATATCATATTCGCAGTCCTGCGTGGGAGTATCATGTCCCGAGCGGTCGTTGCGAAGAACCATCTTTGATAACCTAATCTAGGATCCAACCACTCGTTTTAGACTGGCGCCAGACATCCAAGCGGTTGCAATGGCTCCAAAAACTTGCTAGACTTACCGTGTCTGGGACAAGATCCCGCGCCACTCTGCTCCGATTCGAATCGGAGCCCCCACTACTAATGGGGTCCGTGGAGGAGGTGAGAAGTTTGGCTCAATATGAGCTCATGTATATTTTGAAACCCGATCTGGGCGACGAACAGACAGCAGCTGACATTGAACGGTTTAATGACATGGTTGTCCGTGCCTCTGGAACGATCGACAAGACCGATAAATGGGGCCGTCGTAAGTTGTCTTTTGATATTGATGGGCACGGCGAAGGATTCTACGTATTAGTGACCTTTCAAGGCGATGGGACCATCGCCAATGAAGTGACCCGTCAGTTAAAGATCCAAGAAGACGTATTGCGTTCGATGATTGTGCGACTTGACGCGTAGTGAAGTAATGGCAGGCAAAGAAGGAAGGCTACGTCATGCTAAACCGAATCATCCTCATTGGCCGTCTTACTCGGGATCCTGAATTACGATACACGCCGCAAGGCGTACCGGTAGCTAGCTTTTCTTTGGCCGTGGACCGTCCGTTCACGAATCAAGCAGGCCAACGAGAGACGGATTTCGTCGATTGCGTAGCTTGGCGGAAACTTGGAGAAACCGTGGGCAATCATCTGACTAAAGGACGGTTAGCTGCAGTGGAAGGTCGACTGCAGATTCGAAGTTATGATGCCCAGGATGGGACTAAGCGTAGGGTGGCAGAAGTGATTGCGGATAGCGTCCAGTTTCTGGATCGACCAAGAGACGGCCAGGGGAGCCAATCACCTTCTGAAGGCGGCTATGGGGATGAAGAGGTCGCTTTGCCGGATGACTTGCCATTTTAGTCGAGCCGACTCCTTGCAGAAGGATAATTGAGCGGAGGTCAGAACGAAAGGAGAGCAAGCGATGCGCAAGGAACGTGGGCGAAAGCCAAAGAAAAAGGTTTGTAGTTATTGTGCGGAGAAAGTTCCTGTAGATTATAAAGAGGCAACCCGCCTTCGTAAATATATTACGGAGCGGGGTAAGATGTTGCCACGCCGGATTTCTGGAAATTGCGCCAAGCACCAGCGGCAACTGACCACGGCGATCAAGCGTGCGCGGATCATGGCCTTGATACCGTTTACGATTGAGTAAAACCACTTTGCGGATGTATTTTGTACTTGTCGTGCAGGCAGAATTGCTTGAGACTGCGACGACCTTTGGGGCACATTGAGGGCGCCAGGTCGGGTAAAGACAGGGACCCGTCGGTCGTCATCTTGGAATCGTTAGATGACGACGGACGGGACTTTTGGTGTGATAGAAAGGCTTAGAGAGGGAGATGGCAATGCGGGTAGTCCTCCTGACAGATGTAAAAGGCAGCGGAAAAAAGGGCGACGTAGTAGAAGTAAAAGACGGGTACGCCCGTAACTATCTCTTGCCAAAGGGGTTTGCTAGGGTAGTCACGGACGCGATCCAGCGCGAATTGGCAGAGCAACAGGCTCGAGCCACGGCCAAAGAATCCCGAGAACGGGCCAAACAACAAGAGACTTGTGACGCGCTTAACGGTCGGACCATCGAGATTTCGGCTCATGTGGGAGAACAAGGCAGGTTGTTTGGCGCAGTGACGCATGCGGATGTGGCCGAAGCCTTGCTGAAGTTAGGGTTCACCGTGGACAAGAAAAGGGTCGATATGGACCCCATCAAGCACATCGGTGAGCACAACGCTCGACTTCACCTTTATCCAGGCATCGACGCCGAAATCGTTGTTCATGTGGTAGAGAAATAGCAGGGAATGTTGCTGAAGGGGGAGGAGGGACTTCGTTGACGCTCGAAACCAAGGGAGATAAACCCAAACGCGGCCTAGTGATCGATCGTAAAGTGCAGGCACTCCACGATATTCTCCTGCAGATATACGGACCGGAGCGGTTAGTACTTAAGGCCGGCAAGTTGCATGCACTTCAAGATTTGCGCTCTGAGCAACTCGGTCGACGGGTACTGGCTTTGCAGAAAATTATTTTAGACGATCCCTCACTCACGGTCGTTCCCGAGCGTCCGCAAATCACGCGTATTCTCCATCGACTAGAGGAAGAACTCTCGGATATTCTTGCTCGCCGCAGTCTCGAAGAAGAGCTCGAAAAGCGTATTGGAGAGCGAATGCAAGATCGGCACGAAGAATACGTTCGTGATATTCGGGCGCAACTGTTGAAAGAGGAGACCGGTCCGGAAACCCCAGAAACTTTAAAAAAGCTGGCTCGTTTGATTAAATTGGACGAAGGCGGGCTGAAGGGGGGATCGTTAGCCGACCTTCGCCCCAAGGCATTGAACGAAGTGGTCGGTCAAGAAGAAGCGATTCAAAGTCTGCTGGCGAAATTAGTCACACCGTTTCCACAGCACATTCTTCTATATGGTCCGCCCGGCGTAGGCAAAACCACGGTGGCTCGTTTGGCGCTAAAGGCGGCTTGTGCCATTGAGTTTAGCCCGTTCGCGGAAGAAGCGCCGTTTGTCGAGGTGGATGGGTCCACCTTACGCTGGGATCCCCGCGAAGTCACCAATCCCCTGTTGGGGTCGGTGCACGATCCGATCTACCAAGGTGCACGAAGAGATCTGGCCGAAGGTGGAATTCCCGAACCGAAAACCGGATTGGTCACCGACGCTCATGGGGGCGTGTTGTTTGTCGATGAAATCGGCGAAATGGACCCGATTTTGCAGAACAAGCTGCTCAAGGTGCTGGAGGACAAGCGAGTCAGTTTCGATTCTCCGTACTACGATCCCCAGGATCCTAACGTTCCTCAGTACGTCAGGAAGTTGTTTGAAGATGGAGCGCCAGCGAATTTTGTCCTCATTGGAGCCACCACTCGCAGTCCGGAAGATTTAAGCCCGGCGCTCCGATCCCGTTGCGTAGAAGTCTATTTTGATCCGTTAACCCCTGCCCAAGTGGAGCGGATCGCCGAGGACACGGCGAAACGCCTTGGGGTTAGCATTAGTTCGACCGCTCTAGAACTTATCGGTCGGTATACACTTGACGGCCGACGAGCCACTGCACTGGTGTTAGATGCCTACGGTCTTCGCCATCAGTCGGAAGGCACCAAGCCCACGTTGTTAGATGCCGATGACCTGCGGCTGGTTATTGCCCGCGCTCGACTGACTCAGGTTAAAGCGGAAAAGGCAAAAACCGGCGTTCTAGTCGGCCGAGTGTCGGGTTTGGCGGTGGCCGGATTCATAGGCACGGTACTCGAGATCGAGGCCGAAGTCTTTCCCGCCCACGAGAAGGGCCGAGGTCAGTGGCGATTTAATGAAACGGCCGGATCGATGGCCCGCGATTCGGTGTTTAACGCGGGAGCGGCACTGCGCAGATTGTTAAACCGGGATCTCAACGACTACGATGTGCATGTGAATGTGGTCGGCGGAGGAAATATTGATGGACCTTCGGCAGGTCTTGCCATCTTTTTAGCCATTTACAGTGCTTTGACCGGTTCGCCAATTCGACAAGATGTTGCAGTTACAGGAGAATTAGCTCTCTCGGGGATGGTTAAGCCAGTCGGAGGAATTCCAGAAAAGGTGTTGGGGGCTAGACAAGCGGGAATTCCGCTGGTGATTGTGCCGAAAGAAAACGCCGCTGACTTGCCGATTCTTAGCGACGGACCAAAAATCTTGGTGGTTGAACGGGTCGAAGAGGCGCTCAAAGAGGTTTTGATATGAATATGCCCAACCTGCCGTTTGCGGTAGGTACTGGACGCCTGCCCCCCCAATCCCCCGACGCAGAAATCTCGGTGCTCGGTGCCATGTTGTTGTCATCTGAAGCGGTCACCCGAGCCATGGAGATTTTGCGGCCTGAGGATTTCTACCAAGAAGTGCATCAACTGATCTTTGCCGCGATGCTCGAACTGTTTAACCAGACCCGTCCGATAGACATCGTGACCGCTGGCGAACAGCTGCGTCAACGGGGGCAACTAGAGCAGATCGGCGGATTGGCCTATTTAATGGAATTAGCGAACATGGTGCCTACCGCTGCCCATTTGGAACATTACGCCGAGGTGGTCCGGGCTTCGAGTTCCTTGCGCCAAATCATTGGCGTGGCTACAGAACTGGTGACTAGCGCGTATCGGGCGGATAAGGGACCGCAGGATATTTTGGACCAGGCTCAGGCGGCACTCTTCCAACTGGCGCAAAGAGGCAACCAGGATGTCGCTCGACTTCAGGAAGTGTTGATGGAAACCTTTAGTCGGTTGGAGACTTTGTATGGCAGTCATGGGAAGCTGGTGGGTCTGCCCACCGGATTTACCGACTTGGATCGGATGACTGCGGGGTTGCAGGCATCCGACCTCATTGTGGTAGCGGCTCGCCCATCCATGGGCAAGACCATGCTGTGCCTTAATTTGGCTAGGCACGTAGCCCTCCAAGAGCACGTGCCAGTGCTGCTCTTTAGCCTCGAAATGTCGCGCGAGCAACTGGCGCTTCGGCTATTGAGTGCGGAATCAGAAATTGAGGGACATCGCTTAAGAACGGGAGAACTCGATGGGCAGGCGTGGTCGAAGCTCAGTCTGGCGCTAGGCCGGCTCGGAGAAAGCCCCATTTACATTGATGACACGCCCGGCATCTCGGCGCTGGAGCTACGCGCTAAAGCGCGTAGACTGAAGGCCCAACAAGACATTGGATTGGTGATTGTGGACTATATGCAACTCATGCAAGGGCGCCGTTCAGAAAATCGTCAGCAAGAGATTTCGGATATTTCGAGGTCGCTTAAGGCCTTGGCCCGGGAACTTAAGGTGCCGGTAGTCACGTTGTCGCAGTTGTCTCGGGCGGTGGAAAGCCGTAACGACAAGCGTCCGATGCTTTCTGACCTTAGGGAATCGGGAGCGATTGAACAGGATGCAGATTTGGTGGCATTTTTGTATCGTGAAGATTATTACTCGAAGGAGATCGAAAATCCTGAGGTGACCGAACTGATCGTTGCTAAGCAGAGAAATGGGCCCACCGGCGTGGTCAAATTGTTATTTAAAAAGGATATTGGGAAATTCTACAACACGACCAATATGGCTGAGGTCTGATAGGGAGAGATTACACGATGTCCGCAGTAATCGTGGTAGGAACACAGTGGGGGGACGAAGGCAAGGGCAAGATCATCGATTTCTTGTCCGAACAGGCAAACATGGTGGTGCGCCATCAAGGAGGCAACAACGCGGGACACACGGTGGTTTCAGGGGATCGTGAATATAAGCTCCACTTGATACCCTCAGGAATTTTGTATCCGGACACCGATTGCGTAATTGCCAGCGGGGTGGTAGTAGACCCACGGGTCCTCCTGGACGAGGTGGATTATTTACATCAACGAGGCATCCAAACCGACCGCTTGCGGGTGTCGTCTGAGGCCCATCTTATCATGCCCTATCACCTGGTTTTCGACTCACTCGCCGAAGATCGACTGGGCAGCCAGAAGCTTGGAACGACGCTGAGAGGTGTCGGTCCAGCGTATATGGACAAAGCGTCACGGATGGGAGTACGAATTGGAGATTTGTTGCAGCCCGAAGTGTTTCGAGATCGCCTGAGCCGAGTGCTGGCTGAAAAAAATCATTTATTGTCCAAGGCTTATGGTCGAGACGAGTTTGATTTTGATGCCATGTTTACGCAATATTTGGCGTACGGAGAGGCCATGAAGCCGTACATCGCGAATACATCGGTCATCATCAATCAAGCCATCGATGCGGGCCGAAGAGTTCTATTCGAGGGCGCTCAGGGGACGATGCTGGATATCGATCATGGCACCTATCCGTTTGTTACCTCATCTCACCCAATCGCTGGGGGCGCTTGCATTGGTGCTGGCGTGGGTCCGACGAAAATCGATCAAGTGTACGGGGTCGTGAAAGCCTACACCTCTAGGGTGGGCGACGGGCCTTTTCCTTCTGAACTTTTGGACTCTGTCGGCGATGGAATTCGTGAAGAAGGTCACGAGTATGGGACGACTACCGGCCGTCCTCGCCGAATTGGTTGGTTAGACACCGTGGTGCTGCGACATGCGAGTCGGGTTAATGGCTTGACTGGCTTGGCGGTGACTCGTCTCGATGTATTGGATCGTTTGGATACGTTGAAAGTCGCGGTGGCCTATCGTTATGGTGGCGATGTGGTGACCGAATTGCCGGATTCTCTCGAGCGATTGTCTAGCGTTGAGCCTGTATATGAGACGATGCAAGGGTGGCAGAGGTCCATTACGGAAGTCCGTCGACTAGAGGACCTGCCCTCAGCTGCACGTCGCTATTTGGATCGAATTGCCGAGTTGGCGGAGGTGCCGCTGGCTTTGGTTTCCGTCGGTCGTGAACGTACCAGCACGATTACCCTGCAACCGCTTTTTTAGTGCCCCTTGACCCAGAAAGCCTGGGGTGGTAGCATGAAGAGTGCGCGGAAGTAGCTCAGTTGGTAGAGCGTCGGCTTCCCAAGCCGAAGGTCGCGGGTTCGAACCCCGTCTTCCGCTCCATTCTTTTGTCTACCACAGTTCATGATGGGTCTCATTTCCGTGTTCTAGCTGAATAGTGACATGGTTAATCCCAATACCATCAAGTGCATCGTGAATTTGACAGAGCAAGATTTGCGGGTCTTGGCTTTTCCATAAGGGTTGGACGGCTACGTGGCAAGCGAGCGCGGTTTGGCCGCTGCCAATCCGCCAGACATGTAAATCGTGAATGCGTTCTACCCCCTGAACGGATTCAATGGCCTGGGTGATTACGGATGGATTGACGTTAGGAGGAGTGGCCTCCATGAGAATCCCGAAGGCCTCTTTTATGATCCGCCACGTGGTGACGGCCATGGCCAAGGCAATGAGCGCGGTCAACAACGGATTGATGATCCGCCATCCGGTGACAGCCAGAATGGCACCCCCCAGCAGGACAGCAAAGGAACTGGCTGCATCACTTAATAAGTGAATCCAGGTACCAAAAAGGTTCAGATTGCCATTGGGGCGGAACCGAACCGCCAGCGCTCCATAAACGAGAAGTGCTACGGTTGCGGTGACCATCATGAGCGAGCTATTAGTAGGCACGGGATGATGCCACTGTTGAGCCGCTGCGAGGAGCAGCCCTGCCGCCACGGAAATTAGCAACAGCCCGTTGAAGAAGGCTACCAGGACTTCTATCCGCGCAAACCCGAACGTCATTCGCTCTGTAGGGGGGCGGCGCAATTGCTTAAAGGCGTACCATGACAAACCAATAGCGGCAATGTCGGTCAGTGTGTGGCCAGCATCGGCCCACAGTGCCAGGCTATGAGACCGCCACGCACCAAGAGCCAACAAGCCAATCAGGCCCACCGTGACCCAAAACGTTAATGGAAGTTGGGCAGCATCCGAATCGTCCGGACGATGAGAATGCAGGTCAGTGTGTTGTGGCATCAGCAGTTCGTCCAATCTGTGCGCGGTCCCTAGGAGCCTGGTGCGAAACCCGAAAAATCATCTTTCAGGGATCACCACCACGCGGGTTTCAGGGTCCTCGATCCGGTGTTTTGGGACTTATGCACCAGGTCTCTAGGTTGTGTCACTCTATGTTTATTAGTCTACCACTCAAATCGTAACACATCAGCGCGAGAGGTCTGGATCGGCGAACAGTGGGTGGGCATTTCAACGCCAGGAACCGGGTGGGATGCGGATGCGCCTAACATAATAAAACGCTAAGACAGCGATTAATCCGTATAGGAGGGCATCGCCCAAGGCTATGGCATAGGGACCCCATCGGGACGCTTGGTCGAATTCATAGAGGCGGGTGCCTAAGGCACCATTGAGAGCGAATGCTCGAGCCGCGTCCACGTAGTGATAGCGACTGAGTAGTACAATTTGAGCCGAAAGGCTGCCTATACCGCCGCCATAGAGTCCGACCCCGGCCACCTCTTGGACACTGCGACTCAATGAGGCGCTCATCACCAATAGCCGAACAACAACGCCACAAGCCAACAAGTGCACCTCGAGCATCCAGTCAGGGTTAAGGCCAACAGACCATAGCGCAATCGGAACCGTTAAGATTGCTGCTATAGTCAGCGTGATGAACGATAGCGGTCGCATTAAATGCCTTCCCCCTATGATTGCCTTCTATGGCACTATATGTACCCAGGAACCAGACTAAGCTCCAAGAAATCAGACTTGAGCTTAACTTCGGTCCCGAGTATAATGTAACTATTGCTGGCGTAGCTCAGTTGGTAGAGCAGCGGTTTCGTAAACCGCAGGTCGTCGGTTCGAGTCCGACCGTCAGCTCCATTTTTTGAGACAGAGCAAGGAATTCATGGATAACCCTAATCGTCGGAGTGGCCGTTCTCTGCGTTGTTGCCGCAATCGACCCGCTAGCGCTTCGGCTTTCGATCTCTGTGCTTCGGTTAACGCATGTGTATCAGTTTGTGCGGTGAAGCTGACTTGGCTGTGACCGAGTCGGTCTGCGATGACACGCAGATTTTCTCTTTCGGACAGAAGGAGACTGGCGTGGGTATGGCGCTTATGTGACCGGGTTGCCTAAGCGGAATACTTTATCCACCACTTTGCTCAACCAAGGCACGCCCCTCGTGGCTGTCCAATCCATTCTCGGCCACGAGAAACCGACCCAACTCTATGCCGTGTTGAGTGGCGAGGGTCGCCATCAAGCCCATCAACGATATTTTGTGCAGTAAACCGTCCCAAGGGACGAATGTTCTGCGTTAATGCAAATGAATTCTCCGGGTGATCCCACCAGAAGTGGGTGTCCTCGCCAATGGTGTCTGCCCGGAAGGTAGAGTCCAAGGGGTGCGGTACGTAGGCGAATCCCAGACCCGTTAGAGAAATCTCGGAATAATCCGGTAGTGGCGCTAATTCGAGGTCGGAATAATGCCGACCGTCGTGAGGATCACGGGACCGCATAAACACTGAAGCCCCATTTCCCTTCGATAGTTCCCCACAATCGCGTGCTCGTGCTGGTGCGCCCATCAAGTGCTTGGCCGATCGCAGGAGCACTGCCTTCGCGAATCCAAATGTTCGAACCAATCCAGAGTACCCAAACCGTGTCTTCATTGGGATATAACTCTCGGAAAGCAGTCTTGCGAGCAGATCCGAGGGCATCGTCATCGGATTGCCCGTCGGAGTTTGCTCAGAGCGAGGTGATGCGCCCGAGAGACGCTGGGCTGACTGAGCGCGCAAATCTGGGGCGTTGGTCGTTGGGGGCTGCCTGCCAGTACAGTTGGTCCACCACGCAGATTTCCTTCCCATTCCGTACCTCATTCGATTTGATGACGCTTGAGTGGTTCCGGTATCGAGACGCAGATGATCGGCATCAGCCACATCGGTCGTGGCACCGAGTCCATCTCGATTCCAGCGCTGTTGTCGCCGAGCAAGATCGATGACGGCGTGCGCAATGACCTGCCGACACCACGCCCTCCATTGGTCTGGCGTGAACTCGTTCACCGTCCATTTTTTCTCTGGAGTAGCGGCGGTAGCGTCCCCCTACTCTCGGTGTGGACCGTGTCCGTGCACCGGCATGTGATAGCGTGTCCAAAGGACCTTGCTTAAGTGGTGAGCAGTCTCGACATGCTGCTGAACGATATCACAGATGCACGTTGGTACGGTGGAGTCAAAGATTGTGGTACATACCCGCACACACGGTAATTCGATTTGGGTTAGCCGTAGCAATTGATTCGGCGTTAAGGTGTCTAACGACTCCATGGAACGCTGCCTTCTCCTAAACCCCCTTGAGTGAGGTGAGAGCCGATAATCAGATCATCATACCGGCTATCCAGGAGAACTCTTACCCTACGCTGAACTTTTTGTGAACTCTTAGTGCAGAGAAACTGAAGTCGTGAAATATAGAGAATCCCAAAATGTTAGGCTATGCGTGCTGCGTCGACGATTCTGTATGAAGCACATACCCGCCTTCGCGTCGGGTGACCAGCCATTGGGGATGATGGGGATCAGGTTCGATTGTTTGACGGATGCGATGAATATGGGGTTGCAGATCCCAGCGCGTGCGGGCTTCGCCTCAGCCGATGAGACAGAGGGTCGCTGGGCCACCAGTTGAATGGCGTGCCGTTCGAGGGACGCCCAAATGTGAAAAGTGCGGCCTGGTAAGGGGACAAAAGTCTGGTGGCGCCAGATCCCCTGTTGATCCCAATCGATCCAACACCTCGTACGCAGCACTTGTAATCCATGCCGATGTTCGATGAAGAACCTCCTGATAATTAACGCAAAAGACTTGTCCCGGCACAAATAGCACACAATATAACGCTCTGCGGATGGCAAAGGTTACCACCCACAGAGCAATCAATTTTCTTTAGACAACGACCAGACTAGAGCGCAAACAACGGGGGCGTATGTGCAGTAACGCCACAATGAGCGGTTAAACGCTGCCTCGGTGTGTCGAAGGCTCTGATAGACAACGACGACCGGATCTTGAGATAATGAGTTGACAAGAAAGGGGCTGGGGCTATGAACTCAAAGGAGGAACTGCGACGCCTAATTGATCACATGGATGATCGGTGGGTCGACGATGTGGCGGATTATGTTCGGTGGCTACAGCAAGACACAGACGTGCTAACGCCCGACGAATGGCAACGGGTGCAACACGGTGAGCGGGAGCTTGCACAGGGTGAGCGCATCCCTCTTAAGGATTGGCGCCGCCAACACGATGTATGAAATTGTCCTTTCGCGGCAAGCCGTACGGTATTTAGAACGGCTCGATCGGACTTCCCAGCGACGACTGGTAGGTCGCCTGGAACAACTGGCCGAAAATCCCCTTGGGCCGTTTACAAAACCGCTCACTAATGCGGAGGGCCTACCGGTCGAGCCGAGTGGGCACATGGCGTATCGTCTATCGAGTCGATGAGTCCACCAATGAGGTCCTGATTAGCGACATCGCTCCGCGCGGTGAGGTCTATCGCCGGCTTTAGTCCGGGGAAACTTCGCTTGTTTCTATTTCTTCAGGTGGTTAATCATGTCCTAACGGCGGCGAAAGGCAGTAAGCTCTCGAAGCGCTTTGGGACCTGTTGCAAAGAAGTTTCCCCGGAGATTACCCAGTGTGGCGCTGACCAGTAGGCATACACCGTTCGCATGTGTCCGCAAGCCCTTGGAGGTGGCCTATGGGAGATAGCGATCAGTCCCCTTCCCGTGAGGCGTTGCGGGCGTGGCAAGAGAACGCCGCGTTCTGGGACGAACAGATGGGTGAAGGGAATGATTTTCACTTAACGCTGGTTCGTCCCGCCGTCGAGCGTTTGCTCGGAGCGGTGCAGGGGCAACGCGTCCTGGATGTGGGCTGTGGAAACGGTCTGTTCACCCGCCGACTAGTAGACCTCGGCGCGAATGTGGTGGCCGTGGATGGCAGTGCCCGGATGGTGGCGCGGGCTGTGGCCCGCGGCGATGGAAACGGCGCGGCGTCCTACCAGGTGATGGATGTCACTAATGAAGAAGAGCTTCTGGCCCTCGGGGTCGACGCGTTTGATGCTGCGGTGGCGACCATGGTGTTGATGGATCTTTCCGATATCGGGCCACTGGCGGGTGCGCTGCCTCGCCTGTTGAAGTCGGGAGGCCGATTTGTGTTTGCGGTGTCGCACCCGTGTTTCCACACCTCCGGCACGAACCTGGTCATGGAGCAGATTAACCACGACGGCCGACCCAGTGTCGCCCACGCGGTGAAAGTGACCACCTACCGGACGCTCGCGCCGGTTCCCGGAGTCGCCATTGTTGGACAGCCGGTGCTCCAGACGTACTTCGACCGCCCGCTTTCCGTTCTGCTGACTCCCTTCTTTGCTGCAGGGCTTCAGTTAGACGGCCTCGATGAACCAGTCCTACCGCCGGCGCCGAATGGTGCCCAGCCGCATCTGTGGGACGCACACCGCGAGATTCCACCGATTCTCGTGGCGCGTCTTCGCTACTCGGACGACGGATCATCGCCGGTGGAAGAGCGACCGGTCCCATAAGCCCCGCCAATGCGCGGATGCTCATGATGGACTAATGCGTGCGTATGCGCTTTAGTCGCTAGTGCGTGTACGCCCCCGTTAACGATTCAAGATGCGCTTTCTAACTTATGCCCTTTTGCATGAAAATCGTGTCCGATTTCCGGGTTGTTTCCTCGAAGCCATGGTTCTTGTACAGTATTTGTGCTGCATTTTGCTTTATGGTTGTATCCAAGCGGAGAACCTTGTAACCTAATGCTTTTGCTCGGTATTCGAGTGCCTCAAGAAGTGCTGTTCCAAAATGCCGACCTTGAAAAGACGGATGCACCCTCATTCTTTTAATTTCTGCCATCGCAGTCGAGACTTTCATCAATGCCCCCATTGCCACAACTTGACCTTCATATTCACCAACAAGAAAATCTCCGCGGTTTCTTAAGTAAACAATTTCTATATTTTGCAAATCATCATCCCATGGTCCTAGTCCCCGATGTGCTCCAATTTGAGCTAGGGCTGGGTTATGCAAGTTCCACACAACTTCTTGATCAGAAGACTGATACTGCCTGATTGTCAACATGCCATCACTCGCCCCTTTCCGCTCGTTAACGGCCTGGCCGCTGACGCATATACGCCCCCGTTTACGCAGTAGATTTTGCGGTGAGTACGCGATTCTAAAACTTTATAGAAAACGAAAGCAAGCCTTGCGAGTATTGGGACAAAGATTTGTTGCAGGTCCCAAATCGAGAACAACTAACGTCGTATTTGTTGGGTAAGCACTGGTCTTGCCTAGGCGTGCTTGTCCTACCGAGGAAGATAACTCGAAGAACTCTCGATAGATTATCCGGCTAGAGACCAACTATTGTCAGGATGCTGGGTGATCATCTGGCCTATCTAATCCAAGGAGGCAAGACTTATGACGTTTCTAGACTGGGAAGAAAGTGAAGCGGTTCATAGCAATTTGTATACAAGAACGGTTACCAAAACCATCCGCGCGGCGTTATACATTCAACGGGCAAGAATCGTCCTCGACGATTAGGCCTAAGGGATAAGGAGGACATTCCTATGGGATTCAGGTCGGAGTGGGGTATACGCTTAGCTGGCGTTTCGATGCGATCGGGGAAAGCGGCCTTGGTGGCGGCTGCCACGGGAATATTAGTGATGGCTCCCACCGTGGTGGCGGCGACGCCTCCGGTTACGGTGACCAGCTTACCTCCTGCCATCATGCCTGGCGGTTTAATTGATGTGGAAATGGCTTCAGCACGGGTGGGTTGGGCGGTGGAGGCTAACGGTCAGGTCATGAAGACCGAAGACGGAGGTCAACGCTGGACCGATGTTGCCCCGAAAACACTTGCCTCGGCCCTCCAGGCGAGTGCTCGCACATGGACTCCGCCGTTGGATGGAGGGCTTACGCAATGGGTGTTTCCCAACGCCTGGACCGCTTGGATTGTTACCGAGCCGGACCAGGGTAACAACAATGCCGTCGACGTGTGGCATACCACCGACGGCGGCGGGCGCTGGAGTGAAGCGACTCTCACTCCCGCGGTAACCGGATGGCATTTCTTGGGGTATGCAGCGATTACAGCCCTTGGTAACCAGGATGCGTGGGTGCTCACCGCAGGCAACGATGGCTTTTATCGACTTTGGCAGTCGACTCGCCGTCGACCGACGTGGACCGCGGTGGCTCACGGAACTTTCGACGACGGGGGACTGGCCGGCCTGGCGTTCTTTACCGGTCGCAAGGGGGTGCTGGCAGAGAATGGATATCAAAGGCCAGAGGCGAGTTTATTAGAGTCAACGACCGGAGGGAGGTCGTGGCGAGCACGCCCAATCATTCCTCCTGGGGCGGCCACAAGGTACCCTGAACTGTCCGCTCCCAGTGTAATTTCGTCCACCCTTGGCATGCTAGCGGTTATCTGGCATGCGAGTTCTGCCTCCGCTCCACCGTCCGACCCATCGGCGCTAATCAACCTCTATCGCACCACCACCCACGGAGTCAGTTGGCACTTGGTTGGTCCTTTGCCTACACACAATTCGGACACGGCCTTGACCCTCCATTGGATCAATGCCCAACAAGGTTGGTTACTCACCACTCCGGGGAATGCCGCGCCTCGATTGTATGCCACCAACACGGGAGGGCTGACATGGCACCGAGTCTCGCTGCCGTCCGGGATCCCCTTAAGCCTCGAGCGAGTGTCGGCCAACGACGGGTTTGAACTCTCTTTAGCCGGGTCGCACACGGTTCTATATCGAACCCGTGACGGTGCACTACAATGGAAGGCCGTCCATGTGCAGTAGGGAACTCCCTTAGGGCGCAGTTCTGCCCGTTAACGTCACAAGCCTGGGAATGGTCAGCTCCGGGCTTGTGGCACATACGCCCCCGTTAATGACACAAAACTTCTACTCGAGTCTACTGACGCGTTGATAGGGATTCACTTTCCACGTCTCATAGGGCAGGCTGTTTTTGTTCTGAAGCGCGTCCCGCGTTCTCGATAGAAAATGGGGCCGTACGATATAGTCGCCGATATTTTGTTCGGTCAAACGAATAAACCGCGCCTCCTGGATTTCCTCAGGCTGAATGCCAATCGTGCCCCCAACATACTGGCCAATGAATACCACCGACAGTACGGTCATGGAGACGTTATAGTAAATCCCTGTCACCCGTTGGGGGCGTATCGTGATGCCTGTTTCTTCCAGAACTTCTCTCCGCACCGCTTCATCTAAAGGCTCGCCTTCTTCCACTTGACCGCCAGGTAGTTCCCAGGTATCTGAACGCCAATGAGTCTTCACGCATAACACATCTCCCTGGGCATCATAGACTAGGGCCGACACCGCAACGATATGCTTAGGTACCATCATATCCCATTCTCTCCTTCTGACTGTTATGGCTAACTCGATTAGTCTAGGGTTTTGGCTAAGTCAGTGGTCATCAGTTCTAGCCTAATTCCCGGGTTGCACTGGTGGTCGGGGAGCTCCCCCAACGGTATTCTCAGCATTCGCTGATTAGCGTAGGCAGTGGGTTTTCTGGTGAGCTTTACAGCGAATACTGGTGGTGCGTCAATCAGCGAACCCAGCACTGCGGGCTGGTATTATCTCATAACGGTCGCGAGTGCGCTATCCTGCCCGTTAATCCATTAAGCTCTAAGGCACATACGCCCCCGATAGAGCCCTAAACGCTCTCCATTGAAACCGAGACCACTACGCCGGTCCGAGGAGGATATGGGAACTTACGAAACCAGGTTGGTATGTCCTCTGTCGCAGGGCCGCTCATCTCCGATGGCTGCATCGCTAGGACATCGGCGTGGAGTCGGTGGCCCCGAGTCTAGCCTGCCACACCGCCGGAATCCATGCCGACGCCAAACCGACGACACAGACCCAAGCGCCACCGACCGCGATGACGGGGTCGGCACCCACGCGGTCACCCACCCACCCGGCGACCAGGGCGCTTATCGGGATCGCCGAGACGGCGATCGCGGATTGGAAACCCCAATATCGGCCGCGCACATCTGGTGGCACCAACAATTGGGTCACCGTCCCCATGGCCACACTGCCGAGCGTCATGCTAGCCCCCATGACGACCGCGCACCCGTCGGCGACAACCATGGAGGAAGTCTGGGTGATGGCGATGATCGCGAGGCCGGCAATGAACCACCCCAGTGCGTACAGACGACCGGCTCCGGCCCACTGCTCCATTCGACGAACCACGGGTCCTGATACCAGGACCCCCACGGTGCTCATCGCATCAAACACCCCGAATCCGGCCGCCCCTTGGTGAAAGTGCAGCCGAATCAACGCGACGTACAGCGGGCCGGTGCCGGAGGTTATGTTCAGCGCAACGCCCAGTATCGTCATCGCGCGCAGCAGGGGGGTGTCCCGAATCGTGCGCCAGCCTTCCGCCAGGTCCTGGCGCAGATTGGACGAGGCGGTTCCTTCGATCGTGCGTTGCGGCAAATGCGCGAGGCTCACGCCCACCGCGGCACACAGGAAGGAGGCGGCATCGCCCATAACGGCCCCCGCCCCGCCCACCGCTGCAATCACTAGTCCGGCCAAGGCGCTGCCGGCCATGCTCGCCGCGTTGCTGACGGTATTCATTAGGCCCGACGCCGTTACCAAGAGATCCGGGGGAATAATATCCGGCATCACTGAGTACGCCGCCGGACCGCCAAAGGTTTTCCCTGCATTTAGAACGAACACGGCACCCAAAGCGATGACCACCGTGAGATGCGCAAAATGAAGAAGGATAGCCACGGCGGCGGCCACGGCGGCCGATCCCAGGTTCATCGCCAGCAAGATGTGCGTACGGTTACGCCGATCGGCAACGGTGCCCGCGATGGGACCCAGAAGCAAGCGATCTAAGTGCCAGACCACTTGAATGAGAGCGGTTTGGAGCAGGGAATGACTGGCCGCGTAAATAATCCAGATGACCGCTAAAGTAAAAAACGCATCCCCCACGCCGGACACCGTGTTTCCACCCGAAAGGAACACCCACGTCCGATTGGAGAATAAGCGGCGATAGGTTGATTGGGGGTCAGGGGTGACTGAAGAACTTTGCAATTGGCACCTCCCGTTTTTCTCGCACAGAGGACCAGCGCGACTTGGGGGATATGGTGTATGCATGATATGATCACCAAAATAGTATCCTATTGTTATCTATCTACGCAAGGTAACTGACCTAAGGCGTACTCCTGCCCGTTAATTCCACAACCAAAGAGACGCTACATCGCTAGTCGATCACCAATTCCTCGTTGCTGAGGTTAGTAGGACATAGCCGAGCCCACGCTCTGTTCTTAATACCTGGGGGTGATTCGGGCCACGTTCGATCACTTGTCGTAAACGATGAATATAGCGATACACGTCGGTAGCGGTCCGACCGGGTTGACTTTGACTGCTCCACCCCACCGAAATCAGGGTTGGAAATGTAATGAGTTGGCCAGGGTGGGAACAAAAATAGTCTAATAATCGATATTCCACCGGCGGGAGTGGCGTCAATTGCTGATGGGACCAGACCCCATGCGCACGCCGGTCAAATCGTATTCCTGCACTCAGACGGATGGTGGCGGCCCTCCCGTAGGACGCCCCCTCTTCGTTCACCATGAAAATCGACCTCCCCTAGAGAAGCTTGATGGTCTCGCTCTCTAGTAAAACGTCCGAACAATGGGAATGGTTGCCATTTACCTAAGAAATCCGATCCTACACCGTGACGTTATGAAACCATCCTAGTAAGTACAGCGTTATCCCTCATGAGCGCTGTAGTGGGGCTAAATACAGAAGGAGAGCGATGCATGTGGCCGAGCAAATATCGAACCTGTTGAGGCGTCCAACGCGTTTAGGCGTACTAGCCGTGATGATCGGAGGAAGCCTCGCACTAACCTCCATGAACCTGGCGGTATACGCGCATAGCCGAATTTCCACCACGACCGCAAGGATTCTGTGGCAGAAACGAACCGTGGCGGCTAATGGCCAAAAAACCACGATTTCTTTTCGTCCGCAATCACTCCAAAACAGCACCAGAGGTGTCCCAGGGGGGTGGGGCCAAGTCAAATGGCCGACGGCGAATGTGGCTTGGGCTTGGATTCAGCCGCACATGAACGGCGGGTTTTTGGAACACACTACGAATGGCGGTAAAACCTGGTCCTTTTGGTATACCCCACGGATTGAGTGGTCGCAGGTGGCCGCTATCGGCGCACAAAGCGTTTCACTTTTAGGTCAGCGGCTTCCTAACCCTCATGCCATCCATCCTCATCCGCCGTTGCTTTGGTTGCATACGACGAATGGTGGCAGGGTCTGGACGCGTTGGACGCTCACTAGTCCCCCTTTAGGACACAGTATTAACACCACCGCGATTTTCCCACGGACGGGATTTCAGGCACTAGGCGTTGATCAGGGCGGTCAGTTCTGGTGGACCCGTGGGGTGCGCTGGCATACGCTGTGGCCTTCGTCCGACCGAGTGACGGCGATAACGTTCATACCGGGTCAGGGCGAGGAAGTAGCAGTGCAGACCACCATGCACACGAATTGGGCGGGCCGAATTACTGTGAGCGCTAACGGGCAGGTCACTACCGGTGGGTGGACTCAGACGCCAGACTCGATCACGGGCATGGATTGGTTCACATCCACCGATGGGTGGGTCTGGTCACCGTCTGAGCTGTGGCACACGACGAACGGAGGAATCACGTGGACTGCGCTGGGCCCTTGGCCGGGCACGCGCTGGTCCGGCGGTCAGCTGATCATGACCTCAGCACAGACCGGATTTGCCGCCGTCGAGTCGACGAACGGCGGTCCTCCGTGGGATTATACCGAGCTCTGGCGCACTCGGTCTGCGGGCCGCACGTGGACTCGGATCCGACTTCCGGTCATCCACTACCAGTTGCCCAATTTTACGGGTACCTTAGTGGGGTTTGATGTGGCGGCAGTGCGTCCTCCTCACACGCTCACCTTGTGGTACGGGCCGGTCTCAGGCTCTGGAGGCCTTCCTCAGCGAATTTGGAGTCCCAACGCAGGAAATACGTGGCATCTGGCCAACCATCAAGCAGTAGAACCCGGGACGCAGTAACGCCACAACATCAACGCCCACCAGTCGGAATTAAACGGAATTAAACGACTTGAGCGGGCGTTGATGTTGTGGCGCATATAATTAGCAAGTCAGTTTACTGGCGTCGATGTTGTTGTCTGATCCTCCAACGAGGAGCACCTGCTGCGGGCAAGAACCAAACGTGGACTTAAAATTATCAATGCCTCCCTGGTAGCCTAGACCAGTGGTTCCACACAGCGTAGGAATATTTTCTGCCGCCTTATCCCAGACGGTCACCCCGAAAAATCCCGACAGTCCGCATGCGGTATAGTTTCCCAGGTTGCCATCACAATAATTCTGTGGCACACAAACTCCCGTTCCGCCGATGGCATTGAGGAACTTCTGCAGAGTTGTGCAATTCCAGTCCGTTCCTGTAGACGGCGTTTCGTAATACCCAAGGTCACTGAACAGTCCCGAACTCGTGTTCCCGTTGTAGTTATCGACCATCGTAATGGTGGCTGAAGATGACGCATAGTCTGCCTCCGCATCCAAAAAGGGAGCCAGTGCACCAACGTTACTCACGAGTGCATTCTGAATTTTGGCCGCTTGCGTTCCGACGGTTGCGTTCGCACCTTGATTGTTGAACGAGTAACAAAAAATTCCCGAAGGAAACCCTTTTTTGTAATTGTTTGCGATGTTGGTCAGATAAGTGACAACATTGTTAAGACTTCCTTCGGTACTGATTGCCTGGCTAATTTCGCCAATCGCCGCAACCACCCCGCTATATCCGTTTGCTGCATCAAACTGCCCGTGACTTTCGGCAGTCGTCGGCGTCAGGGGACCGTTGGTCAAAATTCCCGTATCTAGCAGATCGAAAAAATTCATCGTAGGTCACGTCCCTATCCATCGAATTCCGGGGGATTGGTCCCGGTAGACGAAGCATAGGCTAGAGATCGCCGTGGTGCGTTTCCAATAGTCTTCTCTTATCCGATCGTCGTGGACGATATGCTCCTCGGCCATACTATAGTTGACTTAGCGGAGTTCGTGACGTTTGTAATGATCTGGATTTCTACTCAAAAGTGATGCTTAACCTCTGTGAAGTATACGGAGAATCTTTCAGAAATCTCCTGTTAGGTTCCCCGCCCGACACCGAAGCGAAAAAGAGTTCATGGGACCTTAAAGCATATTCCTGCCCGTTAACGCCACAAGCCTGGGAATGGTCATCTCCGGGCTTGTGGCATATACGCCCCCATTAATGCCCTGATTCAACTTCAAAGTCTCCTTGTGCCATACTTGCGGCTCTGTGTCTCGCATAGTGCTTGCTTGGCTATCAATCGAAGAATGACAGCCCCAGTTGCCCCTAATCCGTTAACACCGGCACCCACGAAGTCCAGCGTCTCCCTCCGTCGGTGGTCATCCAAACTGTTGGACCGTTCCCCCACAGCCATCCTACCTGTTGGTTGAGAAAGTCGATGTTCTTGAGGATGCCTTTCTGTGCGCCAGAGCCAAGCAGCGTGGCCGTGCTTTGTAGGGTCCAGCGCTGTCCTCCGGTCGTCGAACGCCAGAGCTTCGTCGGGGTAAGTATCCAGAAGACTTGGTTGGAGACCAAGTCTGCAATCTGCTGTCCCGTCCAGTTGGAAGGCACGCTGATGGGGGTGGTGGTTAAGTCGCCCCAATGCTGCCCGCCATTCGTGGTCCGTAGGATCGCAAAGATTCCAGGGAACAGGCGGGTCAGCAAAACGCCGTGTGTCCCATCGAAGATCGGGGGGAGTTCGGCCAAATTGAGTCCCGCGATCAGGGTGACCGAGACAGCAGTCCAGGTATGTCCGCCGTTGAGCGTGCGTTCCAACGTGTCCACGCCGCCGAGGGGGAGGAGGTTCCGGTTGCTGGACTCCAAGAACATCCAACCGCTCGTGGCATTATCGAACGTGGGCCAACCGATTCCATGGGCCGTTTGATACACGCGGGCCCAGGTATGACCGCCATTGGTGGTGCGCCACACCTCCATGCCGAAGGATCCTGCCATGGCCCCACCGGGTGGAATGAGGGGGTCGAAGACCATCCAGCCGACATGAGCATTGACAAAGTCGACTTGATTCAAAATGGGATTAAAGAGTGCCCTGTCTGCGAGATTGGGTAGATGCACCGTCCACTGCTGCCAACGCGAACCGCTATCATGCGTCACGCTGAGAAGAATCGTTCCGGACCCGCTGGGGTAGGACACCGCGGTGTCGGTCGCCGCCCAGGCGGTCGCCGGGCTGACGAAGTCGGTGACGGTATCGTGGGGAAGGATCAGCGGCCCGGGTTGCTCATTAAACGTGACATGGGGGGGGGTCACATTGATCCATTGGCGGCCACCGTCGACGGTATGCAGTATCTGGCCGCCGAAGAGCGCCTTAGGACTCGCTAAGTGCCAATCGGTGGCCCAGCCCACCGTCGCCGTTTCCATCTGGAGACTAGTTAGATGGACGGTGGTGGGGTGGACGTGGGCGGACGGGGTCAACGCCGCCGATCCATTGGCTGCGACCAGGAGGGAGCTCGTAAGAATGGCACCCAGAATCCCATTCCAGCGCCGTTGCCGGATTAATGGAAAATACTTAGACACTAAAATTCCCTCCCAGGGCCGTCACGTACCTCAGAATGCCGTTAGGCCGTTCACCGTGTATAACGTCAAGCACGCCAATTGGGTTACCGAGGGGGGATGTCCAATGAAAAGGCGCTGCCTTTGACGCCCGTGCTGGGTCGCAGGCAACCCTATCCGGGTGAGTTTGCGTGGATTTAGTTAGGGAATATTTCCTTTGCTGCTTAGGGCACACTCCTGCCCGTTAACGCCACAAGCCTGGGAATGGTCATCTCCGGGCTTGTGGCATATACGCCCCCGTTAAGGCTGCAAATGCATTTAAATCCTTTGGTAACCTTTGCCACCGGTGCGACGTTATATTTATCGTCATGGCGGTCAGATGCGTCGAGCGTACGGAATTGTTTTGGAGGATGAGAATGGATCTTGCTCACGATCGTTAACGGATTCGCGGTCGCGGTTCGTTCCATTGAAATTACGCGGGAGGGTGACAGAGTTAGGTGATTGCATGGGAAGGGTCGAATGCACATGAGTTCTCAACCCGCCTACCTGGTTATTCATGCAGATCTCGTCGTGGATTTCTTGCGCCACGGCTTGTGGTATCAAGATCGGTTTATTCCTATGCCTCCGATTCCTTTTCGCATTTTGCGACAGTTGGTCGAACAGGCCAACACGATTGTTCCGATCGAAGCCTTGCTTCACGCGGGATGGCCAGACGAGGTTCGTGGGCGTGAAGACTTGTATCCGCAAATTCACTACCTGCGTACGCTGCTGGAAGTCAATGTGCGGCATCCTCAAGTGCTTATCACCCGCTGGCGAGACGGATACTGGCTACGGATGGATGGACCGGGGTGGTTTTGGTGGGATCATCCGGAAATACGGCTCCATTGGGCGAAGGATATTCACTTAGGCCATCGCAAAACCGTGGTGCTATTTTAGCCGAAAACTGGCACCGATTGGGTGTAACCATTGCAACGGCGGCGGCGTTGATCGATTAGATGCACATTGTTTCAACACCTCCCGCCGATCGTTTCGAGGAAGGTACGATAAGGAGGAAACTATGCAACGTGTTGACGTTCGACGGCGAGCCACGATCGTGAGCCTCATCATAGGCAGTACCAGTCTGGTGGCGTTAACGCTGGGAACCAAAGCGACTCCGCCCGCGTTTCCCCCATACGTGCAGCAGGCGTTGGCCGTGGCCGCTAAGAAAACCCAGGTCCCGGTGCTGGGGCCCTTATGGATTCCTGACCGCGCCGCGGCCAATTCCCGCCTTATTCCCGCGCATGGCACCTTTGCCGCCAGTCTGCAATCCTCCCGCACTGCTTACGCGATTTCTTGGTACTATGAACCACACAGCTTGTCGGTCAATAATCCGGAGATAGCTCAAGATTCGATGGGCCCTCAGCATGCTCCGATGCTCATCGTTGAGGGTATCCGGTATCCGACTCGCTCTAAAGCACGAGCGGTGGTCTTAAGTAATATCTTCTATCCAAAAACCTACTATGCTGTACCCGCGAACGCGCGACCCGTCCATCTCGCGTCTGGGCTTACCGGAAGGCTATGGTTGACAAAAGGCAAAGGCACCGATGACATCGTCTGGCAGGAGCGTGGATGGACCATCGCGACCTCGGCCCCCATGCCCTCGCTCCAGAAGAAATCCCTATGGGCTACTCAGGCTACTACCTGGGCACAAACGCTCGTTCCGAAAATCATGGCCCCCATGCCGGGCCAAGTCGGGACCATTACCGATAACCCTTCCGGTGGGGTATGGGTGAAATGGCAACGGGGCCGGATTGTCTATGCCATCTATGTCCCATACGGGCTGTCACCAGCAACCACGGTAGTTGGCTCGTTAATCCATACGCGGCGTCTTCTCACCGAGCCTAAGATAACGCGAGACCCTGTTTAGGCGCATTCATTGCTGTCTCATGCATCCTCCCGGCCATTCTCATGGGTCGGCGTGTATCGAGATGATCGAATGCGTCCATGATGGCTTGACCACCTTGGGGCATCACGTCACCGTCGCGGAAAATGCCACTCATGAAACGGTACATTCTACTGGTTCATCTCCGACGGTACCTTCAACCGTCTACTAAACACTCCTGCCCGTTAATCCATTAAGCTCTGAGGCACATACGCCCCCGTTTACGCCGTGAGACATGGCTTATTGTCAAGATCTGCCTCCACCTAATATCGGGCTTTGCGTAAACTTTTCGCAGTATAATCGTCGACAAACTGAACGTCGACGGCAAGCGCTTGCTCGGGATACTCCGCCAACCACGCCAAGGCCTGTCGGAAAAAGCGGCAACCGTGCGTGGCATACATCGTCACCGATGCCATCGTCGTCTCTCCTCCTCAGTCATGCTGGGTTGTCGCGTTATTCCCTGACCGCTCCGTCAGGGGTGAGAGGAGTAACCCTCTTACTTATTAGAGCGCTTTGACGATCGATTTGGATTCAGGAAATTTTCACAGAGTATGTCTTTCACGCTGATCGATCCGGGGAAGATATTTACTTTTGGCTTGAAAATCCTCGTTTGCATCCCTGCTTAGCTAAGCAGATCCGGATCCAACCTCGAAAAACGGTGCTGTTAGAACAACGGCTAGACCTCATTGAGGATCCAATAAAAGCCCGATACATCGGGATCGTCGGTAACCGAAAGCTCATCCGCAGCGTTATCACTAGTAGGCTTTCAACCCATCACGAAATAGGAGGAGCGAGCGACACAGATGCCCTATCTCACTAAGCCAGTCTCGGTTTCCGGGATTACCGCCATACTAATGGTGACTCCGCTGCTGATCGGTACACAACGCGCCCCGCATACCCGTTTTCCGCCAGTGGTGAACGCGGCGATGACCCAGGTGCAAAGAATCACGCCGATATTCCTCTCTGCACCCACCTGGATGCCGCACACTATGCCTCCGGTCATTGGTAGACTACCCGGATATCCAGTAGCCCGGGTACAAGCCACACGGACTAGATATACCGTGACCATCGATTACGCCCGCCATCCGCTCCCCGTCAACTCGAAACGCTGGGCGACCGAGAATCTCGACCCCGTGCTAAACTCATATTTGATCTTTGGCGCACGACAGTACCCACACAATTCTGCGGCGATAGCTGCTTTACACGATCAGCGCAAAATGCTACTACAATTGGGTCCTCTGCCACGGGCAAGTCGCGTCGCCCTCGCCTCGCATCAGATCGCCCAATATCAGCTGGCCGACAAGGCGGTTTCCCTGATGACATGGCACGAACATGGATGGACCATCACGATGTCCGAAAGCTTTGCTGCCTCGTCACCCGTCCAAGCAAAGGCATGGGCTACCGAGACAGCTTCCACATTTATGACATCCGTGCCCCCATGTCCCAGCCGCCACGGAGTGTTGGTGCAAGAAGGTGGCGGTTCCATGAATACCGTGATAGCGGTATGGGCCATAGGTCGTAGGATGTACACAGTTGGGTCCGATTTCGGAATGCATCCGGTCGCCCAGGCCATCACCAGTTGGACGCCCTGGAGTCCCCCAAAACAACCCTCCTTCTGGTCCCGAGTGATCCAATGGTGGGACCATTGATAATCTAAGAGAACAAAACCATGTGATTTCACGGGAGAATCATGCGACCGTTCGGTCATGCGCATGCGAGCGCTTTCATCGAGATGGCCGGATTAAAAGCAACAGGAGAGGCCCGCGCCCAGGGATTCGAGGGGCTCTCGTGAACGAAAAGCGAGGAGGTCTTGTGGGTACCGATTGGGAGGCAAGTCTCATGCACTTCCATTGGTGTTTAGGACATCCCCGAGGACGTCCGCATGTGGCCGCATTCATCGCGATGATCGAATGCGGCCATGATGGCCTGACCCCCTTGGGGCACCACGTCACGATCGCAGAAAATCGTTGGGAAGCTGGAGCTATCAACGTGTGCTTTGGTGCCCATCACCTCGCTCAGATCGGGGCTTATACTTCAAACTATTGCTACTGGCGAAGATATTCATTTTTGGAGAGACAACCCTGGGATCCACTGGCATTGCGCGAAACAAATCCATTTGGGTCACAAAAAAGCAGTGCTGTTAACTAGCTAACGCGGCCTTTAACGACGAAAGGAGAGATGGTGGATGAGTTGGTATTTTGGAGCAGACTCAGGAACGACCACTAATACGTGGGGACGCAGTTTTTATATTGGTCGGATTGGATCAGGCACGTCCACGGTAAACTATGAGTACTTTGTATTGTCCGATACCGTGGATATTCCCGCTTACACCTATTGGAACGTGCGCGGTCCGGCTAGAAATCCCACGGCGTCTCCATCGAATGCCGCCTGGGGTCTGCTCAAGCTGATGCGTACTGGACCGCCTACGGCAAGGCTAAATCGAAGATGCAGTAGCCTGGACAAACCTTATTTGGTCAAATTTCCAAAGGGCCGGAGGATGGAGTACCGAAACGACTTCGGAAAACTGGGCAGTGGTCAACGGGTTCCTGCGTAGATTGGCTAGTAAGGCTGGTTCGGACTTTACTGTTGGGATTTCGGGAAGCCAGTCGGGAAAACTATATGGGTTTCTCAAAGCGGACGAGTGGACGTCTCCCGAGGAAATTGTGGTGTGGACAGAAGATCATACGAGTGACACGACCTGTTCGTATATTGAAAGTATTTTTTGTCGATGCCGGATGTCGGCGGATACGAACCGATGATTTGGCAATACCACGGCGATCCCGACTATGATATTACGCCGTATAACGGAGGAATTTCCGGTAGTCCGCTGCGGTGGAATCCCACCAAAGTTGGTACGGGAGAGTGTGGATAGTCGATAGAAGTAGGAAGACGACTCGCCTTCCTACTTACTGGACGTCCCACTGAGCAATGATTTTTTGGGTGAAGGTGCGAACGTTCAAGACCCATCCCTGCGGAGTAGATTGCCAAGAGACGGTGCTGAGGGGATTCGTCGCGTTCTGGGACTCGGTCGGTAAAACCGTCCACTGCCAGTGACTGCCGCCATCGGTCGTAAAGTACACCACGGAATACCCCGGCTTTTGAGTGCCGTTAGCGTTTAAGGCCCCATAGGCCGTGAGCAGGGCACCTAGCTGTGGGGTTGCGAAGACCGGAAGCCCTACTGGGTTTGGCGAATAGTCCTCTTTCGGATTGGAGGCGTGGGGCGCCAACAACGGAGGAACTGGCAATGCAATTCGCTGCCAGGTTTTGCCCCCGTTCATCGTTTTCGCCAGGAATTTCAGGTTTCGCACGGAATCAGTATTCAGGGACATCCAACCCACCTGCGCCTGGCTAAAGACCACGCCGGCGTTATCCGAGTATGGCAGATTGGCATTGACCAGTTGCCAGGTCGCCCCTCCATCGGTGGTACAGTACAGGCGATCCTGCCCCGGTTTTGCTGGCATATTCACGGGGATCATCAGCCATCCGCGTTCCCGCGAGTCCCAATTACTTTGGATCGTGGCATCAGAGATTTGCCCACCTTTGGGTAAGGCTAAGAACGCCGTGTGCCATGTGCGCCCGCCGTTGGCCGTCGTCCACACCAGCCATTGCCGACCATCTTGAGCAACGCCGACCATCACCGCCTGTTCGGGACTCGTGAACGAAGTGGCGAGTAACTCTGCGTGGGGGTGGGGTGCGCTGTCGATCGTCCAAGACTGGCCATCATTGGTGGTGCGCAGCACTTGTCGCGTCGCACTGAGGCCCCATCCAATCGTGGGGGTCACCTTCGTTACATCATGGACGGTCACCTTCGTTTCTGGAAGGTGCGTGGTTGCCGTAGGGTGTGCAGCGGTGACCATTGCCAGAGCGGTGGTCGCTGCAAGGATGCTGGCCACGCGAGCGATATGGTATTTATGTCTACGCATCAAGAATATCCCCTTTCGTTATCTATAAACGATAACGTTCGTGGTGACGTAAAGGTTTCATTTGGCACATACCTGCCGGTTAATGCGGGAAGCGAGACGAATTTCCAGCCATGGGCTTCAGGCACAAAGGCCCCCGTTAATAGACTAAGCCGTCCACATGCTTCTGCTCATTAGGGTATGTTTGCCCGACCGTTGCCATCATTCGATACGGTAATAATGTTGGACGTCAAAAACTCGAAAACCTTTCGACCTGTACAACACGTCTTCTCCCCGTCTACCATCACCCCAAAACGCCGTGCGAAACGCCTATGGCTTCCGCAAAACTGAAAATAATCCAGGAATGGCCTCCGCGTAGACGTCGTTTACGCGGAGGCCATTCCGTAACCTTGTTGAGCTCGCCGACGTTATACCAGGAGAACGCTCGTGCCGAGTCGTTGACCGTCGAAAATGAAGGAAGGTTTGGACCGTGATTATCGGACGCCGTGTCATTCGATGCCTAGAGGCAGGCCTCACCGGACTGCTATTGATTCCCGTTGTGGGAGCTGCCACCGGGGAACCTCCGTCGTTTCCAACCGTAATTAATCAAGCCATGGCAGTGGTGGCAAAGATCACCACCGTTCCCCTAAAGGCGCCCACATGGGCGCCAAAAGTCGGTCCAACCCACACGCCAATTGCCTCAATCGGACACTTAACCGCGACGACCACCGAGAGGAAAACCGCGTACCGAGTCAACTTATACTACACGCCCAAGACGCTCCCAGTGAACTACCGGTTCATCTGGAAATACACAAACATCAACAACGCCGATGGTGACTATTGGTTTGGCGGTGCCCGCCAGGCAAGCATCACTGGCGCCCAAGTAGCGGTACAGAAGAACGTTTACTTCTGGAAAGTGCCGAAGCGTACGATTCCAGTGACGCTGCACTCCGGAGTGCGGGCAAAGTTTTGGTATCGAGGTCCTGAGCGTCAGGAGCAAAGTACGATGGCATGGCGCGTCAAAGGATGGTCTGTCGAATTACTAGCCAGTGGGTTTCCCAAGTCCGTCGCGGTCAGCTCTGCGAAAGGACTCACCGCGATGGTGCCACGCTGTCCGTCCTCCGATGGGACCATCGCGGTTGAAGTCGCGCCTGATCATACTTTGGTCTCTGCGATGTGGCGCACGGGCCGGGTGACCGAGACCGTTGGTTCCGTCATTGGGAGCAACCCGGTCGTTCACCTGATACCATCCCTACGGTGGTGGACCGCTCCATCCGCGTAAGCAGGCAGGTGGAATTCGACCGAAGGCGCTTAAGGCAAAGGCGTGGGCGTATGGCACATTCCTGTCCGTTAATCCATTAACTTCTGTGGCGTATTCGCCCCCGTTTGTCCCATAGCCACAGGCCCTATAGATCGCCATTGTCGGGGCAGGGGAATCATCGTGCCGAGTGACGATAAATCAAACGCTTGCTCCGAAATGCCGAAGTCGAGGATCGTGTGCGTCTGGGTGTCAATCGTAAACATAATCATAGTCCCGGTGGGAAACGGTTGTCCCGGAGGAATCCGAGCATATCGGTCTACAAATTGCCCGTGGATTGCCACAAAATAGACTGGTGGATTCGAGTCAACCTGGCTCGCCATGGCTGTTTGCACGGCAGCCTGCCGCGTGGTCCACACCGCCGACGCTGACGACGGCGTAGCATCGCCCATGCGTGTCGCCAGCGTTTGCGCGATGGTCGTAACGTAAGGCGGTAGGTTAGAAGACGTTGCACGCACGCTTTGGCCCCCTCGGATCGAGGTAGTATGGATGTTCGCCGCAAGAAACCCGGTTCCCAATAGTCCGGCAACTAGAGTCCGACTCCCGCCAAAATTACGGAACGTTGTCGCATTGATTATACCCTCCTTCAAATGCCGACACGAGATGTTTATGACCGAATAAATCGTAAAATCGCCACCAACTATATACCCGGTCGTAAAGATCTGAAAGATCCGGGAGTTGCAGACCAACGGATCGGTGGGTCTGAAAATCGCGACTTGGATTGAAGGCATGAGCCGGAATTTTTGGTAGGTTGCGGGGCTGAAGGATGGATGGATCGGGCTCTGATCCGAAGGGACACGCCGTGGTCGTCTGACGGTCGAACATCCATACTACCTCG
>JAMCVM010000095.1 GCA_023475835.1 Bacillota bacterium
GTCTTAGGATCGGACGGTTTGGGTTGGAGAATATCGGTGGGAGTGCGGCCCACCGGGATCACCCCAGACACGGAGCCCACCTCCGCCATGCGTTTGCACCCTCGTTTCTCGCCCGACGATAACCGGGTCTGGAGTTTATGCCCGGGTTTCCCCACTTTGGCCGTGCTAGGTTGCAGGCCTTCCCGTCGCATCACGATCCCTTTGCCGTCCACGGAAACGCCCAAGGCCTGGTCGGCGACAGCGTCCGGTCGCGGCTGATGCTGGTAGAAGGTATCGACGTCGATCGCGGCGCGTTGGGCGAGTTGTTCCACTCGGCGTTTGCTCAGCCGCTGGCCCGTTTGGTCCTCGACGGACCGAACGGCTTGGTCAACCGATCCTTATTACCGCGGCCTTGGCGGCGATTTCCCTTAACCGATGCGAGTGTTTTTCGGTCGGGAGATTGGCCACCGCGTCGACAGGATAGAGATTGGCGGTGCCCTTATGGCAATAGGCCCGCCGCTTCACCGTGATCGGCCCAAAGATGGTGACCAAGGGACGCGCTTGGTCGAGTTCTTGGGTGCTATGGACAACGCCCTGGGCATCCACCACCGGATCTCGTTGGGGCTCCTCCTTCGCCCGGAAGGCAAAATGCTCGTCCATCGCCTTGCAGAGGATGTCTTGGCCCATGGTGTTCAGCTCGATTTCGAACACGGCGTGAGTGACATCGCGCGCCTGGTCACTCGCCACAAACGTCAAGAACGTGCCAAATCGCCCAATCGTCGCGTGAAAGTTCAGAGCATCGGCGATCGCGAAGTGCTGGGAGGGGGTCATCATCGATTCTCTCCTCTCTGGTTTGATGCGGAAGGGGTCGCATGATGAGCACCTGCCGGTTTGGCCGGATCGGTGCGACGACCGTCAGTTAAGATCGCTCGGAAATTCGGCTGGAGCGGATAGACCCAGATATCGCGCACCGGTTTCGCGGCGGCGGCGGGCGCGGCGAGGCGCCCATGCCCTGTACTGTGACCAATCCGATGCCAATTGGCGGCCGCATAGGCGGTGCCGGCATAACGATCATGCTCGACAAAGGTTTCCAAGAGCACGAGGCGATCCCCATAGCGTTGGGCCCAATCGTCAGGTAATCAGCGGGCGACGCCCACCAAGACACTCGACGTTAACCCCTGCACCCACGGGAGCACCAGAAACCGTCGATTTTGCACCACGTGGAGCAAATGGGTGGTCCGTTCCTCGGGGGGTCCACCCAATCCATCGGTCCCGGTCGGCTAACTTGAGCGCTGGCGATCCAAAGTCCAAGCAGGCCAATACGCGGTCGTCCACGACCGCGAGATACCGGAGCTGCGGCCCCGCCATGTGGGCGCTGTGCAAGGGATGATACCGACGCACGAATTCGCTCCATAATCGAGCCGCGGCACTACCGCGCTCCAGTAACTGCCACTGGAGGTGGGGAAAGTCGCCGCGGGATCCCGTGATCGGCTCCTGGGCATCCGAGGCGGAGGTCAGGGTCACCTCATGCATCCCCAGCGATTCTCGGGTCGGCAAGGGCAACTCAATGACGCCATCGATTTCCATCTGTTACAAAGCTTTGAGACACGTCGAGAACTTCCGTTGGCCATTGGTCATGGTCCAGTCGAGAGCCGTACGGACCGCTCGGGCAATGGCACTTTGGGTGGTACACCACGGATCATCCGTGATGCGACGAATCGTCTCAAGCTCGGCCTCGGTGAACGAACGTCCCCCATCCCAGAACGGCGTTCCTCCGGGGTTGCGGCGTATGTTGTTCATGCCCCTACCCTAACAGGGGGTTAGGGGGTTGAGATCTCGTTACGCCCATCAAAGGCCGTACACGTGGATATGCGGGTATTTTCCCAGATTATCTCTAGAACAGGAGATTAGACGCAGGATTGCAAGCTCAATCTATGTGATACGATGTGAAAACCTTCCCTCCAAAAGAGCCACACCCATCCAATTTTCGACTGCCCAACGTTGGCCGCGCGTATCCATGCCTTATTTTTTCTGGACCCCTGCTGCGGATGATAGCGGATGGGCCGGAGCAACATGGCTAGGGTCCACCAGAGCGCGATACTGGTCAATCACTTTTTTTAAATCATCCCATGCTTCGACTTTCCAGCCAGGATTTCTCAGCAGCGCAGCCGGATGATACGTGGGCATGGCCCAAATGCCCGAGGGCAAGCACTGCCAACGGCCCCGACAGCGGCTCACGCGGGCGTCTTCACCGAGAAATGTCTTGATCGCCGACGAACCTAATAGCACGATGATAACCGGCCGGATCAAGCCCAATTGCGCTTCAAGATGCGGGCGGCATGTGTCTCGTTCCTCCATGGTAGGCGTGCGGTTATTCGGAGGCCGACATTTCACCACATTCAAAATATAAGCATTGACTGCACGTGAAAACCCCATCGCTTCCATCATTTGATCCAAGAGTTGTCCTGCCCGACCTACGAATGGGCGTCCCAGCTTGTCTTCGTCCGCTCCCGGGCCTTCTCCGCAAAAAACAATGCGGCTTCGAGCGACACCCTCGCCAAAGACAACCCGCTCGGCTTGCTGACGAAGCCCACAAGCTTGGCACAACTCGACAAATTGTTGTAAATCAGCTAAGTTTTCGAAGGCAGGCATTCCCGCACCTCCAATCAACGGCTTGGGGATCTTTACCAACTTTATCACATGCACCCTAACAGCCCTCGTTCAAGCGATAGGAATGCCGGCGCTCGCCAAAGGCAAACTTTTCAGCGGGTTTTAGCCTGAAGGCAACCCTGAAGCGTACCTCCAGAAAAAAAGAGCCATAGACTCGATGGCGAGCGGTCGCCAAGGGGATGATGGCAAATCTCTGGTTAAGTTGGGCTGGCGTCAACCGGTTCCTCGCCAGAGCCTCCCGGCTTAACTGCAAAAAAGGTCCAATCACGGCTTACCATACGTGCACGATGCGAGTCAGGGCGCTTAAGTAGGAAGGTCCGCTTCGGGTTGGAATGCGAAGACTGGAAACTTCTACGCTGTTAACCCACACCGACTGAAAGACGCCGTCGATGGTCTCGCCGTAGCCGACAAAAGCATGGAGAGCATAAGCTAACTGAAGGTGAATACCAAGAAACATCAGGACGTGCCCCGGCATCATCAACAAGTCGCCGGGCTCGGCGAGCGCTAGATCGGCCATGCGTTGCCGTGCGTCGTCGTCTTGATTCCATATAGAGCGAGCAGGCAAATACTGAGCCTGGTCCCTGCTATTGCGAGGCAGATGAATGCCCAGCGTTCGATAGGCGTCCATAACCAGACTGGAACAATCATGCCCTCCAAGTAAATCTCCCCAAGCGTAGCGGTCGCCGAGCAGGGAAAAGATTGAGCGAATGAGGTTGGCGCGGGAGGATGCTAAAAATCCCACATGAACTCTGTCATCTTGGTTAATCAAAGCGAGACGGATATCTAGGCTGCCATCGGCTTGCCGAACAGGATATTCGACCACGTAGTGACCGAGCACGGTTTGATTGCCAAGGGCTTCAGGCGGTGAACCGGAAAACAACGGCAAGCAGGCGCCGTATTCAATCGGCATGAAAGAGACTGCCGAATCATAAGGCTGAGCTTCGGTTCGGACGCCATTGGCGATCACGACTAAAAACCTCGACACCTGATCCCGATAGCGTGCCCATTGTATGGCGCTAGCCACACCGACGTCCTCCGTGTGCATCCATCCGCTGGCAATCTTGGAGCGCACCCACACCCACTTTTGATCCTGGCTGCATAATCCAATCGCGAGGGGCTCAAACAGGTGAATTCTAGTCTCCTGGAACTGGTCGAACTCCCGGTCACTCTGGCTGCGAAAGCAGGGACGGTCCGTAGGCCAGATTCGAAGATTTGCTCGCCTGACGGTAAAGCCGACTGCGCGCATTTCCACGGCTCCGGCGACATTGGCGACAACCTCTTGCCATAGCGGATCCGACCAGCGTTCGCCATTGCCGAGATACCCGGACGGCGAGTCAGGCAGGATTCTGTCGATTGGGTCAGCGATGGACACCTGCTCAAGATCGTCCAACCCCCCCGTCACTTGCAGCGGCCGCAGATTGCAGTGTACGCTATCGGCCTCCTTGTTCACCCAAAACTGCCAAGTGCGCATCACGGGGGACACATCCGGCAAATGCTTACCCATCGACTGCGATTTCCTTTCTCCAGTGCACCCTGGTCAAGCGGTCATCGGTGATGCCGAGTCCCAGCCCGGTAGGCAACGTAAGCTTCGGACCATTGTATGACAGGCCGCCTTTGACATCCTGCCGCTCTAGAAAGTAGCCGGCGTCGAGATCCAAATAGTCTACGGCATAGACGGAGGCTAGCGCTGCCGCCGCGCTAATCGAAATGATGCCTTCCATCATACTGCCAATCATAATTTTCAGTCCTTGCGAACGAGCGACTGCAATCATCGTACGTGCCTGATGAAGACCCCCGGTCTTCATCAGCTTAAGATTGACGACGTCTGCGGCGCGTAATTGGATGAGGCGCAATAAGTCATCCAAACCATACACGGACTCGTCAGCAACAATCGGCAGGGGACTATCACGAGTGATGTCGGCCAGCCCTTCAATATTTTGGGCCAGCACTGGCTGTTCCACTAGTTCGACTGCGAGATCCGCCAAGGGATGCAAATAGCTTTTAGCTTCGCGAACGCTCCAAGCTTGATTGGCATCCACCCTCAGGCCGATGCCAGCGCCCACGGCTAAGCGAATCGCGGCCATACGCTCCAAGTCTACCCCGTCATGACCGCCGAGCTTGACTTTCAACGTATGAAAGCCCGCTAGGCAAAGCGTATTGGCTTGCGCCACCATGGACTCAACCGTGCCTAGACTTACGGTCGCATCGGTTTTCAAAGCCGGCGCTGCCACCCCTCCCATCCAAGTGATTAAGGGTTGATTGGCGGCCTTGGCGTAGAGATCGTGCAAAGCGATGTCTACCGCGGCTTTGGCCGACCGATTATGCATCAGCGCGCGCTCTAGCCGAGAAAACACCGTCACCTGGTCCTCTAAGGCGACGTTAAACAGCGCGGGCAGGAGGTAGTCTTCGATGGCGGCCTGAATCGACGCCGCGGTCTCCCCGGTAATGGCAGCTGTAGGTGCTGCGGACCCCACACCTTGCAAGCCGTTGTCGGTCTTGAGCTTGACCCGTACCTCTTCAATCCCACTAATCTGGCGGAGAGCGGTGCGAAATGGGGTGGTCAAGGGAATGGATGTTCGAGCCATCTCGGCCGCTATGAGTTTCATTGGCACCCCTCGCTTCGTGTTGCGGAATTGATTATACTAAGCATAAGCTACTTGCTTGCCAATGCGGTAGCGGTTATCTGCGAAATTACTGAGAAAACTACGGTATCGACTTCACGACACCAGCACCCGCTCAGGAGGGCCGATGGAATACGTTAATCTTCGAGAGAATATCCGGATCTCCCGAATGACCTTTGGATGCTGGGAATTAGGCGGTGGACAATGGGAAAAGCAGAGCGACGATGTCAATCTTCAGGTCATCGAGCAAGCTTTGACATTGGGAATCAACAGCTTTGACACCGCCGAAGGCTACGGCAACGGTCATTCCGAGAGTATCCTAGGGGAAGCTCTGGCAAAGCATCCTCGTGAGACCTTGGTGATTGCCACTAAAGTCTCTCCGAACCACCTGTACGGAGTCGAGGTGCGCCGTGCCATCGAGCAAAGTTTGACTCGGCTTCGCACCGACTATGTCGATGTGTATTACATACATTGGCCTAACCGAGACATTCCCTTGACAGAGACCATGGCTGAACTCCGTCGTTTGAAGGAAGAAGGCTTGGTCCGTTCGATTGGGTTGTCTAATTTCTCCTTGGCGCAAATGCACGAGGCGATGGCAGAAGCGCCGGTTGAGGTGATTCAACCCGAGTACAGTCTGCTAAGTCGGTCCATTGAATCCGACATCGTGCCCTATTGCATCGCTCACGGCATCGCCATATTGACCTATAGTTCGATTGCCAAGGGTATTCTTACGGGGACCTATCATCAAGGGCAGACCGCGTTGCCGGCTTCGGATTTTCGAAGTAAACGCAGGTTATTTCTGCCGGAACATATCCAAGCGGAAACGCCGCTCGTCAATGCGATTCAAACCATCGCGGAGCGTCGGCGGGTATCGATGGCGCAAGTGGCCATCGCTTGGTTGCTGGCCCAGCCGGGAATGTCGTCCGCTATTATCGGGACTCAAAGCGCGGCACATCTCCAAGACAATGTCAAGGCCCTGGACTGGCAACTAAGTGCTGAAGAACTTAGCTCACTAGACGATGTGAGCCGAGATGTGCTCACCCATATCGACGCTCAAGTTTAATGCTTGTCAAACAAAGGAGGCTTCACGTGCAATACACTCATCTAGGTCGAAGCGGAGTAAAGGTTAGCCGACTGTGCCTGGGAACCATGAATTTCGGCCCACTCACGGAGGAATCCGACAGCTTTAAAATTATGGACCAAGCGTTGGAACATGGGATTAACTTTTTCGACACCGCCAATGTGTACGGCTGGAAGCAAGGCGAAGGCGTGACCGAACAAATTGTCGGCCGGTGGTTTGCTCAAGGCGGCGGGCGCCGAGACAAGGTGGTTTTGGCCACCAAGGTGTACGGTGATATGGGATCGTGGCCCAATCAATCGCGGCTATCCGCCTTGCATATTCGCCAGGCGTGTGAAGCCAGTTTGAAGCGCTTGCAAACGGACCACATCGATATGTATCAAATGCACCATATTGACCGAGAAACCCCATGGGAAGAAATCTGGCAGGCCATGGAACAGTTGCACCGGGAAGGCAAGATTCTTTATGTCGGCAGCAGTAATTTTGCCGGTTGGAACATTGCTCAAGCTCAAGAACTGGCGCGTTCTCGCCACTTCATGGGGCTCATTTCAGAACAGAGTCTGTACAACCTCACCGCCCGCACGATTGAACTTGAAGTCATCCCCAGTTGTAAAAATTACGGGCTGGGCCTCATTCCGTGGAGCCCCCTGGCCGGAGGCCTGCTCGGGGGCGTGCTCGAAAAGGCGCAACAGGGCAGACGCGCCAGCGAGCAAGTCCAAAAGCGGATTGAGAGCATGCGGCCACAGTTGGAAGCCTGGGAGAAGTTGTGTCGAGAATTGGGAGAACGGCCGGCGGATACCGCTTTGGCTTGGCTCTTGCAAAATCCCGTAGTGACCGCCCCGATTATTGGACCGCGGACGATTACGCAGTTGGATGAAAGCCTGCGGGCTTTAGAGATTTCCTTATCTTCGGAGACCATGGAGGCCTTGGATGCCATTTTCCCTGGCTACCGTCAGGCCCCAGAGGGCTACGCCTGGTAATCGCTCACCCAAAAAGGCCGTTCGGCTTCGTCCGTTCGGCCTTTTTCGATGCTTAAGGTTTGCTGTCGCTGGTGCGTTCGCGTCTTCGCCGTTGTCGAAAAGAAAGGGTAATCGGACTGCCGGCGAAATTGAAACGCTCGCGCAAACGATTTTCGAGATAGCGTTCATAGCTGAAATGGACCAATTCCGGATCGTTAACGAAGAACACGAAATGCGGTGGACGTATCGCTACCTGCGTGGCGTAGTAGAGTTTTAAAGCGTGTCCCTTATCCGTCGGAGGAGGATTCAGGTGAGTGGCCTCTTGCAACAATTGATTCAACCGATGGGTGGTTAAGCGCTGCGTGTACGCTTCATACGCTTGGTTAACCATGTCCCAAATAGTGTCTAAGCGCCAGCCTGTTTGAGCCGAAATCGAAGCCACGGATGCCCACGGCATAAACTTTAATTCTTCCTTGGCGGAGGCTACGCGTTCAACGGTACTGCCTTTGATTAAATCTGCTTTGTTAATCAGCACCACGGTCGCTTTTTTGGCTTTAGCGACTTGCCCCGCAATCCGCTGATCCTGCGCCGCCAAGGGTTCATCACCAGCGACCAACAGTAACACCACATCTGCATTCCGAATCGCCTCTAACGTCCGCCCGACCGTCTTTTGTTCTAAATCGTCATCGATACGATTGGGGCGCCTCAACCCGGCGGTGTCTAGCAACACAAACCGTCTGCCATCGACTTCGATTTCGGTATCGACGACGTCACGGGTGGTTCCGGCTATCGGTGTCACCAAAACCCGTTCTTCTCCGACCAGTGCGTTGACCAACGACGATTTGCCGACGTTGGGCCGACCGGCCAAGGCGATTCGAATCGGAGTCTCGTCCTCTGCCTCATCTAGACTATCTACCTTGGGCAAACTGTCTACCACCCGGTCCAGTAAATCGCCGGTGCCCTCCCCGTGAAGCGCTGAGATGAGCACGGGGTCGCCTAAGCCAAAAGCAAAGAAATCGTTGGCCACAACGCGATGGCTTTCCGCCTTGTTAACGGCAACCACCACCGGCTTATGGGCTCGACGCAGCATATTCACGACGACGTCGTCGGATGCGGTGGGTCCTGACTGTCCGTCGACCACGAACACAATCACATCGGCCTCGCGTATGGCGATTTCCGTCTGCCGCCGAGTCATCGTCAACAGTGAGGCTTCCTCATCGACCCAAATTCCTCCGGTGTCCACTATCATGAACTCGACACCATTCCAATCGGTACTTTCATATAATCGATCTCTGGTCACCCCGGCCACGTCTTCGACAATGGCGCGCCGGGTTTGAGTGATCCGATTGAACAACGCCGACTTGCCAACGTTGGGTCGTCCGACTAAAGCCACTAATGCCACCCTATCACCCCCTAAATTAAGGTTTTTTGTGCATGCTGTCCCACCAAGAAGACCCTTGCGCCACCACCGTCCGCCCTGTCCAGGCAATCAGCGCGGATAGGACCGCAAGAGCCAGGCCCGAACGGTTTAATAAATCGGCTGGATTTTGAAAGCCGTACTTCGCTAAGCACGCTGCCGAAAGAATCCCCGTAGCGGTGGCAGCCAAGGCTTCTACGGGATCCTTTGACAGGAGCGCGCCAATCAGACCCAACATCCAGGTCAGACTGCCCGCAGAAATGGCCTGGTTAGCCGAATGCAAAAACCCCAGAGCCGACAGCACGCCTACCGTCGTGGTGGGAAGCCACCCGCTAAGGCGCAGATGCCATCGCAACCACACCATCGCTAGCGCTGTCAACCCGCTGCCGAAGGCAAGCCCTCGCCATGAGGGAATCCACAAACAACATCCAATCCCTAATGCCCAGCCCGAGGCCATGGCAGCCGATACATGATAACGGTGCCAACAATCCCGGCCGAATCCTCCCCACCATAAGCCCGCATAAGCTAGACAAGCTCCAACGGCACGCACCCGCTCCATGAAGATCCCTCCGAATGGAGCCTCACCGAAGAAGGCGCGCGCTATTCGCAAAAGACAGGACTCGGGGTGCAGCCACACCACCAGAGTCCCGCCAAAATCCGTCGCTAAAAGGGTTAGGAACGTTCAGAATCATCGACGGAAAGATCCTCAATTTCGTCTTCCCAATCGCCGGCGTGATACGCATTGAGTCGTTCTGGAGGATCGGCTGCCGCTGGCGGGCCTTCGACCTCTATCTGAAAAATTCCCGCCTCAATATCGGTATCAGCGGCGCGCTTCGACAAGGAAATGCGCTTGTGTTGCGGATCTACTCGCAGAACCTTGACGTAGATCGTATCCCCCACGCTGACGGCTTCCGCTGGTGTTTGGATATGCCGGTCGGCTAATTCGGAAATATGCACTAAGCCGTCGATGCCAGCTTCTAATTCCACAAACGCACCAAAGCCCGCCAAACGCACCACCTTACCCTGGTAGATATGATCTAGCAAATACCGACTTTCGACCACATCCCAAGGATTTTGACTAATTTGTCGCAATCCTAAAGAGATTTTTTCTTTCTCGCGATCTAAGCGCAACACCTTCACAGAAATCGAATCACCCACGTTCAACAATTCCGATGGATGCTTGATCCGGCCCCAGGACATTTCACTAATATGCAAAAGACCGTCGACTCCACCTAAATCGACAAACGCTCCGAAGTCGGTCAAACTCTTGACGGTGCCTTGACGCACTTGACCCTCTTCTATGCCCGACCATACCGCGTCATGGGAAGATTTGGCTTCTTCGTCCAGCACACGCTTTCTAGACAAGATCGCGCGTCGCTTTTGCCGATCGATCTCAATCACGCGCACTCGAATAGTTTCTCCTAAAAAAGTGTCAAGGTCACTGACAAATCCGCGGGCAACATGAGATGCTGGGACGAATCCGCGAAGACCGACATCCACAACCAGGCCACCTTTGACCACATCGGTAACCGGGGCCTCAATCACGGTTTCAGACTCCATGAGTCCTTCGAGGCGTGACCACGCCTCCTGCTCGTCGGCTCGCCGTTTCGACAAGCGCAATGCGCCTTCCTCGCCCTCAAATCCGACCACGTACACGCGAATTGTGTCGCCGAGTTGGACCACTTCCTCCGCTCGATCGATATGACGGTGACTCAGGTCTTGCAGATGAATGATGCCTTCCGATTTGGATCCAACATCCACCAGGACACCATCGCTGGAAATGTGGACCACCTTTCCCTCCACAATCTCTCCAGGATGCACGTCTTCCAACATGGCAAAGGACATGGCTTCCATTCCCATCTCCTGTTCCATCTCGTTGGTCTGATCGTCCTGGGTCATTGGGCCCCGAACTTCGTCGTGCCGATCATCCATGCTGCTGACCCCCTCAAAAGTTGCCTTCTCGTTCAGTTGTTTCGAAATCAAATCCTTCGCAAAGAAGGGAATTTCTTCTTCATATTACACCGTAATGATAGCGCAAGCTAGCGGTTTTCACTGGGACCGCGGCCGCCGGCGCGGTCCATCTGTTCTTTAATCTTGGCAATCAGCAGATACTGGGCCTCTAGCGTCGGCATATCGTTTGGAATCGTAAATGCGCGGCCTACATAGTATCGAATGCCGCGCCGAAATCCATACTCACCAACAATGCCCACCGGAACCAGTTGCGCTTTGCTGTGTTTAGTCAAAAACACGGTACCCGATCGTGCCGGTTGCAGTTCCCCGGTTTCCGTCCGATGGCCTTCTGGAAAAATCAGCAGAGTCTGACCGTCGCTTAGTAGGCTCAGCGAGTAGCGCAAGGACTTTCGGTCAGGCGTTCCCCGTTTGACCGGGTACGCATGCAACGCGCTGATAAAGCAGGCAAACGGTCGAAACCGAAAGAGTTCGACCTTGGTCATAAAATACACCGGACGGGGAATCAAGGTTCCCACTACCGGCGGGTCAAACCCACTGACATGATTGCAAATCACGATTAATGGGCCTTTCTTGGGGATGGTGTCGAATCCGTCGGTGCGGATCTTGAATGTCACGATAAAAAGGGGGCGTAAAATCCCCTTAAGCAAAGCGTACATCCAATCAGCGAACATGATTCCGACACTCGGTTAACACTTGGGCTAGAACTTCATCGATGGCGGCATCGGTGGTATCAATTAAAATCGCGTCCTCAGCACGTCGCAAGGGAGAATGGGTGCGGCTAAAATCCAGGGCATCGCGATGCTGAATGTCCGCCGCCAATTGATCCAGGTCAATTGAATAGCCAAGGTTTTTTAGTTCCTGAAACCGGCGTTGGGCACGAGCCTTCAGGGACGCTGTCAAGTAAAATTTGACATCCGCATAGGGCAGCACCACGGTTCCGATGTCGCGCCCATCCATCACCACGCCTCCGGACTCAGCGACAGCGCGCTGTCGCTTCACCATCTCGGATCGAATCGCGGCAAATTCCGCTACTAAAGAGACGCTCGCATTGACCTCAGGTGCCCGGAGCAGGTCGGTCACGTCATCTCCATCCAAACGGACGCGCATGGATCGGTCCACTCCTTGTTCCAAAACAATTTGGCTTTGGCGTAACAGATCCAGCAACTGCTCTTCATCCCGCAGATCCACCCCTTGAGTGACCGCCTTCAGGGCCAAGGCGCGATACATGGATCCTGTGTCTAAATACAAAAAATTTAGCGCTTTTGCAGTGAGACGCGCCACCGTACTTTTCCCCGCTCCCGCCGGTCCGTCAAACGTTACGATGAGGTCTTTAGACGCCATCGTCGTCGTCAGTCCCCGACTCGGCAAATCCGGTGATGGGCACGAGATCTTGGCGGAGGCCCTCTGCACCACGAAGGTAGACGTGTCTAACCGACTTCTGATCGACCTGAGTCTCAGCCATCATAATCACCCGGATAGCCTTGGCCAATGCGTTGGGGACTGACAACTCGCGCATGCAGATGACCGGAACATACGTCCAACCGAGTCGTCGCGCGGCTTCTGCCGGAAACGCGGCATTTAAATCCGGAGTCAAGCTAAAAAAAATACTCGACATGGATTCCGGCTCGACGAAATTATCGTCCGCCAGTTGCTTTAAGAGTTCCATGGTTGCCTCAATAATCTCTACCGCGTCGTCATGTTCTACTGTCGTCGCTCCGCGAATTCCGCGAATCATGCGTAAACACCCTTTGGCTAAAGTTTTGTCGATGCCTTCAACGATTGACTGTCCTGACACGATGGCTCTGGACGAGACCTGTCAGGAACCGAAGCTCTTGCATTATAATACCATCAGGAACGAAATTTGAGGGATTCTGCTGGGATGATTTCCTGAGGGCGCGGGTAGACACGTCAGCAGATAGGACTGTCTCTTGGCTGACGAGTGTGAATACCGGGCACGGGTTCTTCAGCGGACAGCCTCTTCATCAAATGACATTGTGGCTGCCGCCGAATGGCCTGGTGCGATGCGCCCTGGACGTTTATACCAGAGTCGGGGGTCGCCTAGTTTCTAAGCTGGTACACGCGGCCGAAAGTCGACGGGATCGCAGCAAATCTAAAGTGAGGTGAGGGTGGTAAAGATCCATCTCGATTGGACATCGCTGGATTCGCTACAGACCGAGGCGTTGTCGTGCTCTCTCCGCACTTTGAATCAAGCACGAGACTATGTGTACCAAGACCGAGTGGGTCCGATGCTCCTGGACCCAGAAGAAAAAAGATTGGCGGGCAGAATTCGCGGCTACCAAGATGATTATGTCCCCCACTTTCAAGAAACGGCCCAAGGAATCACTGTGGACTGTTCGTGTGCTCAAAGCCGAATCTGTGCTCACGCGACAGCCCTCTTACTTGCGAGACAACGCGAACCATGGAGGGTTTTGGAACTATCCCGAGTGCGAATCGACTTCGACTCCCGGTGGCCATGGATGACCGAAAAGGCCTTTAATTGGCAGAGGGTGGCTTATCCTGATCCAGTCTTCTTGCAACCCTGGGATAACGAACTCAATCTGCCTACTCACTGGCCTTGGTCCAACCCTTCGGTTGCCGGACGGCACGAGGATCTTTTAAATCAACTCGCGGTCGTTAACCCAAGCTGGTGGCAGTCGCACGCTTTTTCCACCGCTTTCCACGAATTGTGGAGCGAGGGTGCATTCATGGCGGTGGCTCTTCGTCATTTCGACGCCTGGCTCGATTTAGCCTGGCGAGGGCCAGAAGTCCCTCTCAATAGCCTGTGGCAAAATGCTCGGGGGCTGCTCAGCGAGAGCACGATGGCTATTGAGCGTATGTTGTGGCGGACGTCCGCGAATGCGGATGATCCCGCGCTCTGTCGCCTGCGAGTGCTCAAGTGCTTAGAATTGCTAGAAATGGCATGGGGAAAAGAGCGCATGACCTGGCTGGAAGCACTCCGGCAACAGTTCGACTGGGCGGACCCTGACGGCCTGGAGATGGCCCTGTTCTATCGGCGCATGGGTTTAAACGAGCAGGCAGCCGCTACTTTGGAAACCCATCTCCCCGACGATCGGAGCCGAAGGCGAGCCTATCGCACGCTATTGATTGAATGGACCGAAGGCGAAACCAGATTCGGCCACCGCGTGGCCGATCTGCTAGAAAATCCCAGCGAGGAACGGCGTCAAGAAATTCTTGGGGGGCTGACGGTTGAAGAGCAGGATCGGTTGCGGCAAACCTTTCCTGCTCTCGATGCTAAAATTTCCGAACCAGGTTCGCCTGCGGAGTAATTCCGGGAATACGTCCACGTTTTGCTATCGGTTTGCCGTCGACCTCTTTCAAGTCCATCGTCATATCCAAAGGCGGCGCACCGGCAATGTAGCTGCCGACCCCAAATCCAGTCACCCCGGCCTCTCTCAAAGCTTCCATCCGTTCTGGCGTGATCCCTCCAGAAACAAAAATCCCAAGCCGTTCGAACCCGGCTTGATCGAGGCGCTGACGAAGCTCCCGGACCAAGTCTGGGGTCACGCCGCCTCGCTCTTTGGGCGTGTCGAGACGTACCGACTGCAATCGGTCTCCCATGGCTCGGGCGACCCGGAGTGCTTCCTCAGTCTCATCATGAAAAGTGTCCACCAGTACGACCCTAGGGGCCGAGGCAGGCATCACTTGGTCATAAGCTTCGGCTGCAGTGACGGTGTCTCCTACCATTAGCAGCAAGGCGTGAGGCATCGTTCCCGAAGGCAGAAGGCCTGCTTGGCGGGCACCTAAAATCGAACTGGCGCCGACGCAGCCGCCGACGAGGGCGGCGCGATCAAGCACCGAGGCGACCGCCGGATGTACATGGCGGGCTCCAAATGAAATGACGGGCACACCGCCAGCCGCGGCCACCGCGGTTCGTGCCGCCGTGGCCCAACCAGAAGCCGAAGCTAGCGCCCCCAACATGGCCGTCTCGTAGATGCCAAACGCTCGATAGGGGCCCCGAATTCTCACTACGACGGTTTTCGCTGACACGTTGCTGCCTTCTTCCAGGGCTTCGACGCTGACGCCCTGACCGCGAAGCAGGCTTACCGCTTCGTCTACTCCCGCCAACACGCCGCTATGGTTGGAGAAAATTTCGGCGGTGACTTCTGTATCGGCTAAACCCATATGATCCAAAATTTGTTGCGTTCCGACAAAGTATGCGTCAGCGGTGAGGCCGGCTGCGATTTCTTCGGGAGTTGCCGACCGAATGGCGCGATGGTCTGGTTGATATTGCCAAATGTCCGCGACCGAGTGGATGGGGGGAAGATTTTCCTTGTCTGCCACGATCTTTCGTACTCCTTACGCGATTAGGTTTTTTCGATTCTATGCCACCGTTCGTGATCTCTTGAAATCGTTCATCGCGCTGATTGACGAATTGCTCAAGATCCAAGATTTCGCGGTGGGTTAACGGTCGCGCCTGGCCGGTTGCCAACCCGGCGAGAGACAAATTGGCGTATGCCACACGGGTCAAGGCCACTACCGGGTGGCCGACTGTCGTCATTAGGCGGCGGATCTCGCGTTTTTTCCCTTCCGTCATGACTATGCGCAGCAGGCTCTTTGCGCCCTCGCTGCGAATCAAGGCAACGCTCGCCGGTCGAGCCATTCCGTCTTCTAACTGAATGCCTCGTTCGATGCGGTCCAGACGATGTCGCCTGGGAGTGCCCTCGACCCACACCTCGTAGACTTTAGGAATCTGGTAGCGTGGATGACTGAGCTTAAAAGCCAAGCTGCCATCATTCGTCATCAACAACAACCCTTGACTGTCGCGGTCCAAACGGCCGACCGGATACAGGCGGCCTTGCTGTTTGGGGACCAGTTCAGTCACCAGGTGCTCGGCATGGCGGTCTTTGAGACTGCAGGTATAGCCTTCAGGCTTATTGACCATCCAATAAGCGTGCGCTCGACCGGTCGGAAGCGGCCTGCCATCCACCAGCACCTTGTCCGCCAAAGGATCGACAAGTTGCCCGACAGTGGCCGGAAGTCCATTCACTTTGACCCGACCATTCTGAATCCAAGCCTCGGCAGTGCGCCTAGAGGCCAGCCCGGCCATTTGAATCACTCTTTGAATGCGAATGGCAGATTCAGCCATGGGCATCACCGCCCAAACGAAAGACACATTCGATCTCTACCGCCGCATTAAGCGGAAGAGACAACACCCCGACCGCGGAGCGAGCGTGGCGTCCGGCGGTCCCGAACAAAGCTTCAAACAGTTCCGAAGCCCCGTTGATCACTTGCGGCTCTTGGTGAAATCCCAGATGAGACTGAACGAATCCGGTCACCTTCACTACCCCGGCTATCGCTTGGATCCCCCCGGACGCCTCTGCTGCGGCACTCAGAGCATTCAAGGCGGCTATCTTAGCGGCCTCTTTAGCCGAGGCCACATCCACTTCTAGTCCCACAATTCCAGAACACGCTAACGTCCCCGCGACCATCGGCAACTGGCCTGAGGTGAAACATAGGTTTTCAACCACCAAGGCCGGAACGTATGCCGCTAACGCTGTGGGCACAGGGGGCAACACGATGCCTAGTTCCGCCATTCTCGCTGTAACCGAACTCAATCCTTGCCCTCCCCAGCCAGCACCCAAAATGCCGCTCTTCTCGATAATGTTTAGGGTTGTTGACCGTCATCTGCCTACGTTCAGCCTCACTCATTATTCTCGGTCTCAGTATAGCAACTTCTGGCACGGTTGGAAAAGAGTCGCTCGCCCGCCATCAATAGTTAAGTCGATTGACAGATTAAAGGCTTAATGCTATGTTGCGCGTATGAATACGACACGCCTTCATGAAACCGCCGAACCGTTATCGGATGCGCTTTGGGACCTTTGGAAGATTTGGCATCATCGCTCTCAAATCGCGCACGGTGCACAATCCGTCACCGCTGAGCAATATTGGCTATTGCGGCAAATGGGGCTTTCGGGAACCACTACTGTCACCGAATTAGCCAGAATCCGCGGTGTGACCAAAGCTGCCATCACGATTGCCACGAGGAAAATGGAGTCCCTGGGCTGGGTCAACCGACGCCGCGAATCGGACAACCAGCGCGTCGTCAGACTTTCTTTGACCGATCGTGGACGGGCGCTGTGGCAAGAAATCCGTCGCGAACGCCAATCGATTTTAAGTGATATGGTGCAGCAACTGAGCGAGACCGAACAGCAAGACCTGCTGAGGCTGGTGGCTAAGATTAAAGAAATGTCTTGGGATCAGGATCTTGAGTGGGGATTAGAATAGACGCCATCCGTGTTCGCTAGAAGGAAATGAGGAGACCCGATGACGCGTCCGCCCAAGGCCACCGTGCCGCAGAAAATTGAGCGGAGTTCTGCGATCCTGTTTGGAGCGACCCTGCTCAGCCGAATTAGCGGCTTTCTCCGCAGCATGGTTTTGGCTTATGCATTCGGCACCAGTGCCGGCACGGATGCCTGGATCATGGCTTCGGCGTTGCCCAACCTGCTGTTTGGAGCGGTAAACACGTCGATTACAATGACCACCGTGCCGGTGATGACGGATGCGGACGCAATTTTTTCACCATCGTCGGTCGCTGACTTGCTGGATCAGGTGTGGAGTGGACTTTTGCTGCTTTCTCTGGTTTTAGTGGTTGGCGGGGAACTCACCGCTCCCTGGTTGATGGCCCTCTTGGCACCGGGGTTTCACGGCCATCAACTCCAGCGAACGGTCCTCATGACCCGGATCATGATTCCGACCATGGTGTTTTGGGGCACTGCCGGACTCATGGTAGGAGTATTGCAGGCTCGGGATGTCTATGCGGGTCCGGCCCTATCCCCTCTGGTGGTGAATCTGGTTCAAATTGCCGGCATCTTGCTGCTGCGCCATTGGTTTCACATCGAGGGGGTGGCCATAGGCTTCACCGTGGCCGTGGCCTGCCAAGTCGTCTGGTTGCGGCCGCTATTGGCGCGCCAAAACATTCGCCTGAAATGGCAGTGGCCGTGGAATCATCCTTTGGCCCGCCGCCTTATTTCGTTGATGTGGCCGTTTTTTTTAGTCAGTTCGGCGAGCAGTGTGGAGATGATTATCGACCGAATTTTGGCTTCTTCCATGGTGGTCGGCAGCATCTCCGCAATGAACTTTTCCTATACATTGAGCCAAGTTCCGATGGGACTCATTATTGCTCCCTTGACCACTCCGATTTTTACTCGACTGTCACGCCATCATGCCCGCGCTAGGGACATGGAGTTCAGCCGACTAGCTACGCGGGGCCTGCGCCTGATTTTGCTGACGGTAGTGCCCTTAGCCATTGGATTCTTTGCGTTTCGGGTGCCGATTTTGCGCATCATTTACGAACATGGAGCGTTTAGTCAGCGCTCACTAACCATGACCTCACGGACGTTGGCGTTTTTTGCGCTAGGCATGCCAGCCGTTGCCCTCACCGCCTATTTCCAGCAGTTGTCATTTGCTCGCCAGAAGACCAAGGATCCGGCCCGATACAGCGTCGCCGCCATTTCGTTAAACATTGTCGGCAATTTCGCCTTGACACCGTCCTTGGCCGTGAGCGGATTAGTGCTGGCGACCACTCTGGCCAGTTGGTTAAATTGCATACTGCTCTGGCGGCATTTTCCCCTGGTTGGAATTGGGGGCTTAGCTTTGCGTATCGCACTCGCGGCCACGGCAATGAGTGGGGTCTCGTGGCTTCAACTCCACGTCAGTCATCTCGACACCATGGTCGGATTCTTCCCCGTCACGCTAGTGATGGCATTGGCCGCGACCCTGTCGTCGGCCACCTATGCGGGGGTGTTGTGGCTTTTCCAAGTTCCCGAGGTCTCCGCTGGAAAACGCCTAGCCATCCGAGTCATGCGTCGTACCTGGCGTCTGGTCGCTTAACTCGAGGTCGAATCCTTCTCTAAAATGACATTGTCGATGAGACGAGACTTTCCTATTCGGGCTGCTGCGGCCAGCATCACGGGGGTGTCAGGAATCATTTCTGGCAACCCCTCGAGCCGGTTCCAAGATCGCAGTTCCACATATTCCGGGTCAATTCCGGCGTCAGCCAGCGCGGCTTTGACCGCGTCGATTAAACGGGATTGATGCCTTTCACCCGCACCGTAGAGCGCCTTCGCGTCGAATAAACCGCGAGCAATGGCCGCGGCGCGAGTCCTTTGTTCGAGTGTAAGGTAGCGGTTTCTGGAGGAAATCGCCAATCCATCGGGTTCCCGTACTGTCGGAATCGAATGGATGGCGACCGGGATATTTAGATCGTGCACTAGCCGTTCGATCACCGCCACTTGCTGACCGTCTTTCGCTCCGAAAAACGCGTCGGTTGGTTGCACCAAGTTGAAGAGTTTGGTCACCACGGTCGCTACTCCCGCAAAGTGAGTGGGCCGGGTCCTCCCGCAGAGGACTTGACCGAGTGCACCGATATCAATCTGAATCGACCCGCCTTCTTCCGGGTACATCTCTGCGATAGAAGGCGCGAAAATGACGCTGGCTCCCGAGGACCTCGCCAATTGCACATCCTCCTCCATGGTGCGTGGATACTGGAGAAAATCTTCATTCGGTCCAAATTGCAGAGGATTGACAAAAATACTGACCACCGTGATTTGGCATCGCTCAACGGAGGCCTCAATCAGCCGTTGGTGCCCTCTATGCAAAGCCCCCATGGTCGCAACCAGCCCGACCGTGACCCGCCGTGCCTGCCTTTCATCGGACCAACGCCTGATCGCTTGAACGCTATCAAAAATTTGCATCCGCCCCTCCTGCTCTCTTTTCGGGCAACTTATACTCCTGCCACGCCCGAAGTTGTTCGACTAAACACCGTTCACTGACGGTGCCCAGCACCACCAGCCCTGGCCCCAAAACGGCTTGGGATGAGGCCCTAAGCCAAGGAACCTCGCGGACGCCGAGATCCTCCGCCCAGGCGGGGTGGGTGGAGGCGTCCACGATCACGGTCTGAATCCGCTCCCGGTTGGCCAGTGCTAATCGCTCTGCCAGGGTCACCATTCTCGGGCTGTGCGGGCATGTCGGAGTGACCATCACCAAGAGGTCGACTGGAGAGGTCAGCCGTTGACACCAAAGATACGTTTTGGGTTCGACCAACACCCGACTGCGCGACACATCGATCATGGCGTTCAACAGGGTGGCAAATTGATACCCCGTAGGCAAGCCTAAAAAGTAAATGCCCGCGGCCACCCCCCGCTCGTCGGCAAGGACCCATTGTTGATAATATTCTCGATGTTCGCCATGAACGACATTGGAGTAGGGTGGAGTGTCTTGCCATCGGACGGAGGTTTGCACTAAATCTGGCTTACAAGCTTCCAGTTCCTGAGCTAGATCAACGCAGAGAATGGACCGCGCGTCGCCCTCGGCGACGGTTAAGAGCCACTGGATAGGACGAACCATCTGACTCAGCATGGTCGAGACAGTAAGGCGCTCACGTTCGGTCAAGTAACTCACAGCGCTCCACCCAGCCTCCACCCACCCGATTAAAATATCACTCTGAAGTAACTTTAGTATAAGGGAGGCCTACTCATCGAACAAGTCCTTGACCGGGGCTAAGCTTGTTCGTCATCGGGGCGCTTTGTCATCGCGATTCCTTCGGGCCACGCCAGGCGCTCTTGATTGGACAAAAATTCGTTGCCCAATTGATTCAAGCGCGCCACCACCTGGGCTCGGTCGTCGTCAGAAAACAAGATGTCGAGCAATCGGTGCTCCAGACTTCCCCTTCGCTGAAGATGGCGCAAAATCACGTCCAGTTCGCCGATAACTCGGCGAAAGAGGTCAATTTTCTCGTGCAACAGACGCAAGAGATCCTCTTCCACCGTGTTCAGACTAAACAGGTTATAAATTTCGACCGGATGCTCTTGACCGATCCGATGAATTCGTCCGATCCGCTGTTCAATGCGCATGGGGTTCCACGGCAAGTCGAAATTAATCAAACGGTGACAAAACTGTAAATTAAGCCCCTGCCCCCCCGCTTCCGTGGCTACCAAGACCCGGGCATCTCCGGATCGAAACCATTCGATTAAGCCATCACGCTCTCGGGGCCGAATTCCGCCGTGAAAGCTGGCCACCTCGATCCCTGCCTTCTTCAACGATTGGGCTAAAGCGTCTTGACTGCCTCGATATTCCGTAAAAATCAACGTGCGTTGCTTTTCCATCGTCATGAAGTCGACCACGCTCCGGATCTTTTCCGGATTTCGAATCGACGTGGCTAGCTCTAAGAGGGAGTCGCGTTCTTGGCCTAGCCACTCTTGCCGGGTTAGGGTCGGGATTAACGCTTGAGGGCTTGAACACAACTCCCGTTGCATTAAAATCAAGGGCAAAACAGTCGAATTCGGCTGCCGCATGCGGGTTCGATATTCTTGTTTTAAGGCGTGAGTCAGGGCATCGTACAGGCTACGTTCGGCTGAGGACAGTTGGACGGGCCAAAGACTGACTTCTCGCGGCGGCAGGTCTAACCCCACTTCCTGGCGTTGATTTCTGACCATGACTTGACTGAGCAATTGGCGCAGGGCGGCGGCATTTTTCGGGGTGCGCTTATCCAAGATAAATTGCCGATAAAACTTTAAATACGAACCGAAATATCCCGGTTTGACCAAATTCACCAAGATGTATAATTCATTCAAATGATTTTCCATGGGAGTTGCCGTGAGTAATAGGAGGTGCTTTCGCCTGAGACCTGCCACCAGTTGGTAATTTTGGGTGGCTGCGTTTTTAAGATGGTGCGCTTCATCCACAATCACAAGATCCCATTGGACAAACTGCAGTTGCTGCGCCAGGGGGGGACGTTTTGCAGTGTCGATCGATATCACCCACAGCCATCCCTGATCCTTAGGGCTTCGCACAGCCTCAAAACCAAACTTTTGGCCAAGTTCATGAATCCACTGGGTAATCAATCCTGCCGGCACTAAGATCAGCACCCGGTCGACTAATCCCCGCGCCTTCAGTTCGCTGATGATTAAACCGGCTTCGATGGTTTTGCCCAAGCCTACTTCATCCGCAAGAATGGCATTGACGTCCAATTCATGGACGATCTTGGCCACGCCTTGCAACTGATAATCCTGAAAGGTTAAGCCAGAGTTCACTTGGTTCTTCAAGGCGGGCCAGCACTGAAGCCAATGCTCCACGCCCCCTAGACCAGACGGCTTCATCCCTCAACCCCTTCATTGGCTCAAGCTCCGCGCCCAAGGGCGCGAGGTAAAAATTTCTACGGCTCTATGTTTGAATAGCGTATGACCCTGATCCAAAATAGCGGACGCCAAGCTTATTCTTCTTCCAGTTCGGAGCCGGATTCAATGCCTGCCCGCGGCCGGGCGCAGACCACGTCAGGCACACGTCCGCGCGTCCCGAATCCGGACCAGAACACACGGTATAGCTCTGGCACATCAGGAATGGAATCCAAAGACCACGCCTCTTTAAGCAAGGCTCCTCCAAGGCGCTTGGACCGCATTCCTTGGGCCTACGCCTAGCACCTTGCCAGACGAATTTTGGTCCGAGGCCACGTCGCCACTAGAGAGGCGAAGAGCATTCCCCGTTGGCTCGGGGTCTAGTCTGAGCGCGATCCGTGGCCCTTCGTTCCCATGAAGAACCCGCTTTCGGACCATAGCGCCCGTGCCTCGGACCGGCCTGAGCGCACCCGGCGGGTACTGTTCTCGGGCCCAAGATCTCATCCGGCCCTCCGCGCCTATAGACGCGGGCGAGCTTTGATGGCGCTCACTCCCCGCATCTCGCAAGACGCTGACCGCGTTCTGGCTTCGTTCCAGGCCCGAGGTACGGTTCTTAAGCCGCCCTGACCGTTGAAAATGGCGTGGGCATCTGGGTCGGCACCTCGATGGTGCTAAGGTGGCCTCGACCTCTGCGAGATTCGAGGGAAGATAAGCCCCCCGAGTTAAAGTCTCGCCCTCACCATAAAGTGGCTAGTCGAATCCTCCAGGAGATTTGTTCGTCCAAAATCCTGACCTATCGGCCAAAGCCTGCCCCAGCTACTGTAGGCTGGACGTCGGATCCAGTGGGACCGAGCGATCGTGGGAGCCTTGAGCTGGCTGACTGTCTTTGAATAATCCCTGCACCTGGTCGATGATTTGGGGCACACTGCTCATCAAATTTTCCAATAGATCTCCGCGCTCGACGGACAGAAGGCGAACGTTGTCACCTTGCACCACTAAAAATCCCACCGGATTGACGCTTACGCCGGCCCCGCTGCCGCCGCCGAACGGACGGCCATCCACCGGCTGTTGGTGATGCCAGTACTCTCCGCCGCCTGCCGCAAACCCGAAGCTGACTCGAGAAATGGGGATGATGGTGCCGCCATCTTTGGTTTCCACCGGCTGGCCAACGACCGTATTGACGTCCACCATTCCCTTAATGGAGTCCATCGCAGTACGCATTAGTCCCTCGATTGGATGTTCTCCGGCGTGATGAAGGTTTGTCGGAATTTCTGTCATGAAATTTGCCTCCTTGCTCTGACGGTGACTGCGTGTAATCCTAACGGGCAGGTTTCAGCAATGGCTGCCGCGATCATCCATCCCTTGATTTTGACTCGACTGGCCAACCGACAGCGAATGCCAATGCGGTTCCAATCCGGGTCTATCCGCCACTGCGGGGGGATTTCGGCCTTAGGCGCAATTCTTTCTTGAAGCCACCAGCCCATCATCAGGTTCACCCAACCAACGACTAAAGCGGTCTGATCGGGACTGCCTAGACCTACTTGGAGGGAACCGTCGAACGATTGCACCACCATGCGCCGGGTCATTCCGCGGGCTAATCGACGATACCAGCGAAAGGCCAACACGCCCTGCCTGACCCGCTTGGGGTTAAACATGACCGACGGGTTGGAAGACCGGGCCGCCGAGGGCAGTTTCCAGCAGCGGTGGCGGGTAAACCAGAGAACATGGAGGCTCACCTGAAGGGTCCATGTTGCATTGTCGCCGACCGCTTCGACCGCGACCCACCACCAGTCAATCATCAAAGTCCAGACCAGACCTAAGCCGATCAAGCCTAAGGCGACCATTGTGATCACTTAGCTACCACCCGCTACCAGGATGGACCGATATCGCCGGTTTTATACTTCGGGAGGTTGCAACCCCTCTGCATTTAGAGGGGGCAGGGCTTTTAAATTGGATAGTCCAAATTGCTGCAGGAAGTACGCGGTAGTTCCATACAATATCGGGCGCCCAGGGGTTTCCTTGCGCCCCACTTCTTCGATCAGTCCCCGTTCTTGCAAAGTGGTTAGGGTTCGTTCCGATCCCGCCTGACGATAAGCTTCCACCTCGAGACGGGTGATGGGCTGACGGTAGGCTACCACTGCGAGCGTCTCCCACGCGCCATGGGACAAGGGCTTTGGCTCGGTGCGAGCCTCATCAAGCAGACTCATCAAACGTTCGTGTAAATCCGGAGCCGTCGTCAAGCAGACCTGATCTTGAGTCCAGTGCAGGCTCAGGCCAACAGGATCCAAGCTGCGAGACAATTGATCCAAAAGCGCATGGAGCTCCTCCAATGACGTCCCCGTCCACTGACTGAGATCGGATAAATCTACCGGATCTGCGTGCAAAAACAGGAGAGCAGCGATCACTCTTTCGCGCCCGTCGAGATCGTTATTGGGAGACGCCATGCGAGGATACCTCCAAGGGCTGAAATATTGCCGTCTGATCTACATTGACCTCGCCTTGAGACCATAACAACATTAATGCGATGAACATGGCGACGACCTCTGAGCGACTTAACTCGGAGGATGGAAACTGCATCCGGGGACTGGCCAACAGCCACTGGTACCATCGATCGATGCGAGTTTGCAGCGGGTCGACTTCACGATAGACCCGGGTGGCAGCGGGAGCCTTCCGGATCTTAAGATGGGGCCATGCCAAAGGTAAACTTTCGAGGCTGCGTCCGAGAACCGGGCAGAGCCTCGGCGGCCACTGAGCCACCGGGCGCGCATGATATTGCCCCGCCCGTTGCTGCAGTTGCTGCAACGCCACAACACTGGGAGCCAGCCAGCGACGATCCGACGGCTCATTGTCGGGCGCAAGTTCCTCCTCGCTCAACTCCGGGGCTTTGTCGGCTGGCAGTATCATTTCGATTTTTCGACGCACCACCCAGGCGGTCGTCGGAACCTCGTCACTTGACTCGACGGGATCCTCCTGCGCGTTCCACTTTTCTATCATGGTCAAGACCATCTGGAGGGCGCTCAAATGCCTTGCCTCCTCGGGATGACGCTTGAGTCGATCGATCAGTTGGATCAAGTTCCCGTCAAACTCCATCATCCCGTGGCCACTCCTGGAGCGGGTCTAAAAAGTACGCAAAAACTTCCGATTCCAAGACGAGGGCCGCCGACTCGGTCTCGATACCGTTTGCTACGGAACCAAGTCCACGAATAGGAAGCACCGGATAGGGTTGCAGGCGATAGCTCTCGGCTGCCTGGCCTTTTGACAGCATAAGGCCAACGACAGACCCCATGGACCAAGGGTCCATGAAACACCCTACGCATGAACACGCTTTGCAAAAACAACAGGCCAGTCCCCCCTTTAAGATCCCACTGACGTTCGTTCGTTGGTTGGTTGGTTACACTTCGCTGCGGTGCAGTCGATCGAGGCGCGTCAGATCTTGCCAAGATTCGCGTTCAACCCACACTTGACTCGTACCCTCGGATACCAGCACTACCGCTGGCCGCGGCACTCGATTGTAATTCGATGCCATCGAGTAATTGTAGGCGCCGGTGACATAGGTAACTAAAATATCGTGGACTTCTGGAGTCGGCAAGATAACGTCGGCTAGCAAAATATCGCCGCTTTCACAGTAACGGCCCGCCACCGTCACTTTGGCTGATGCCGTGTCATCTAATGAACGTCCATCCACTGCTGCCCGATAGCTGGCCTGATATAAGGCAGGTCGGATATTGTCTCCCATGCCCCCGTCTACCGCTACGTATTGCTTGCCCCCAGGCACGAATTTCGTGGCGCCCACCCGATAGAGGGATACACCCGCTTCGCCGACAATCGAGCGCCCTGGTTCAATCGCCAACTCGGGGACAGCGCATCCCTTCGGTGTCATCGCTATCATCGCTTCGGCGATGCGATGAAATATGTGGGTGAGTTCGGGCGGTTCATCGGCAGGGCCATAACGGACCCCAAACCCTCCACCAATATCCAGTACAGTGGGCCACCAGCCAGAGCGTCGATGCCATAGTTGAGCGTAGTCTAATAAACTTTGCGCATTGGCCAAAAAAGGATCTTCTTCGAGAATTTGAGAACCCACATGCGCATGAAACCCGGCCAATTCGATGTGATCTGAGGATAAGGCCTGGGACACCGCCTGATCACTAATCCCGTCCGCCATGCCGAAGCCAAATTTAGAATCGAATTGCCCGGTTCGAATAAAGGCATGGGTGTGGGCATCGATGCCCGGCGTGAGTCGCAGCAAAATCTGAACCTGACGGTCGAGCCGCGCGCCTTCGCTTTCAATGATCGCAAGTTCAGCCAGACTGTCGACGACGATGTATCTCACTCCGGCGGCAATCGCATAACGAATCTCCTCTACCGTCTTCACATTGCCGTGAAAGATGATCGCTTCCGGGTCAAATCCTCCGGCCAGTGCCGTATACAACTCACCTCCAGAGACCACATCCAATCCCACCGGCCAGCGCCTCAACCATTGGGCCATTGCCGTGCACAAAAAGGCTTTGCCAGCATAAAAGAGCTTCGTCGGTACTGCTAAATTCGAAAGCAAGGATAAATAGGATTCAATGCGGTTTTTCATAGTCGTCTCATCCATCACATAAAGCGGCGTGCCATACTGACTGGCTAAGTCCGCAATGCGCATGCCGCCTATCCAAAGGTGATGGGCGTCATCAGCAAACAAACTATCCGGGGTCACATAAACCATCCTCTCGGCTTCAAAGCCTCTTGCTGTAGTCTCGAATGAGCGTAGCACGTCCAGGATTGGACGGTCAACGACGGGGTTAAACCATAGCCCCCTAGGTCAAGAGTAAAGACCCACCCATCGCATTAATCGAATCAGAATGGGGATAGGATCGAGCCGAGCATCGTTCGATTCTAATGCATCATTCGATGGCTTGCATCATCGATGAATCACCGATCACCGATCGCCTATCACCTCTTTTGCCCTAAACGCTGTAAGGTGTACTGTACCAAAGTATGACAGGACCGTCAGAGGATGGTGTGGAAAAACCGGTCGATGGCAAGGAATTTGTTCCATCATGTGGCTGAGGTTATGCTGCTTTCTTGGCACCCCTCGCCTGCGTTGTCGGCGCACCGGACCGGCCGACAACAGCGATTTTGTGCATTGGAGAACATGCACACACGGATCAGTCAGTTTCCAGGGATGAACCCCCATCCGCTTACTTTACTAAAGCTGCTTTTCTGCCCGGAGATGCCTGCCTATCCTACCGATTTTGCGCCGATCAGCAAAACTTGAAAAAAAGTGAAATAGAATAGGAGGAAAAGATCGTAAAAAACCAGGGATTTTTTGCAGACGACAAAAAGCCCGGATTGACGCCATTTTGATGGACACCCTACCCACGCTCCTCGACCTTTTGCCCTCGCTGACCTGATTTTTCACTCGTTTGGGATCGGCTGGCTCCTGGAGAGCCTTCATGGTCCTATTCGCCGTAGAGATGGGGTTGGCGGGTCTCACAGGCCATGAGTAAACGGTCCGCAATGCGGGTTCCCCTGTACCGACGATTACATCGATAGGTAAACTCTTCCAAATCCGGTTGACGTCGGGCGCGTCCCCCTTCGGGGACTTCCGAGAGTCGTCGGCGCCGGTGATAGGTCCCGTCAATAAACGTTTTCGCGAGATTAATTACCGTATTAATCCAATGAAACACCATCGCCGCGTCTGGATCGCTACTCAGGGTCACCCAATGATCCGCGTGATGGGCTTTGGCCCCGGCAGCGTAGACCGCTGTGCCATCGGTCAACCAGATCCCCGCCTCATTCACCCGTCGTTTGAGCATTTTCAACACCGTTTCTTGCTTTAAAGCCTCCACGACCTCCAAAAATGTATACTGCGGATGTCCTTATTCGTTCAAACTGACGCCCACCACCACCGGATCTTGGTCGGAGCCCCGCCCTTGCTTCCCCGGGCCATCCTTGGACTACGCCCAAGACTTTGACTCACGCCGCCAAAATAGGCATCATCAAGTTCCAACAACCCCGCTAATTAATATTTGGCATTGCGATCGACCAGCGCGCGTTGAATGTTATGAGGCATTAACCAGGCCGTCGCGTACCGTAGCCCGAGTTCTCGGCTGAGGGTCAGAACCGATTTGCCACCTTTATCCACGGCCATGAGGAAAATTGCGGCAAACCAGACCCGCAAAGCCACTTTCGTGTGCTGAAAAATGGTGCCGGCCGTGAGATCCGCTTGATGACAACTGCCGGAAGAGACCGCTACCATCGTCAAGCATCTGTGGCAGCGGCCCTCTCCTGTGGGGATTGCCAACCGGGTTGATGGCGAAACAGCCCTAGCCATCAAAGACGAAGTACCCGAGGCGAACTATCATTACCGATCTCGGCTGAGCATCGCCAAGAGACCTGAGTCCACCGGTTCAGCCGTGGGCAACATCGCCGTCGTGGCTGCGGGCACCTCGAATCTAACGGTAGCCAAAGAAGCATTTTTGGTAGCCCAAGCCTTAAGCAATCAAACGGAACTCGATGTCGACGCAGCCGAAATTCATCGTCTTCTCGAAGCCTGGGACTGTCTGCCATCCGCCCAAGTCATCATGGTTGTCGGGGGCATGGCAGGCGCGCTCGCCAGCGTCATCGAGGAGCTAGCCGATTGCCCGGTATTGGCCGTGCTCTCCCTCGTCGGATACGGCACTGCTCAGGGAGGAATGACCGCCGTCTTAGCCAGCAGGATTAATCATCTGGCCGACTGACCCCAGCGCCATGGCGCCTTATTCGGGACCCCAGTGTGTCGCCATTTCTGCGGTAAGCGTGGGATTTTCGGTCGAAGCCGTAGGATCTAAAACCGCTGACAGTACATTTCCGCGCACCCAATCAATGTGGGTTAGAGCGCTGGTACTCGAACCCACTAGTTGTACGGCTACGATTCCAGGATATGGGGGTAAAAAAGCCCGATGCAAATAAGCGACTAATGGCTTGGCGACTTCTTGTTCGCGTGTGAGGTTCCCACCTTCAACTTCCAGCGTCCAATCGCCTTCTCGCCAATCGAGTAGGGTTTTGGACGGCGTCTGGGAAACGGTAGCCGCAATCCCTTGACCCAATGTCACCTGGTGCTCTACCGCAGTCGTGGGTGCAGGCACATAGAGCGGATTGTATCGAGCTAACTCCTGAAAATAGCGGGCGGAACCTGAACTCGGCTGCGTCGTTTGCAGTCTGGCCTCACTAAATTGGGCCACCATCGGGTTAGGGCTGAGATAACTGTTAATCAGTGGGCTGTTAATCCCCAAGGGTTGGGTCGTATCGATGACAAACACCACATCGGTCGACGGTAACGCTTGGGCGGTTGCCGTCAGATACCCGGCATTGCGCGAAGGCAGGGTAGACGGCCCATCTAAGGGTAACGTGTTCTTGCCGGCGATGGCATCGAGTGCTTCGCGTATTACGGACATTCTCGGCGCTGGCGAGATAGCCTTGAGCACATGCACGGTCAGTTGCTGTCCCGCTAAACCATCGCCTGCTCCAATAATGTAAGTGCCCGGCTTGGGAAAGAAAATTCTCATCGAGAATCTTCCGTTCTGGTTGACGGTGCCGTTAATGTAACTTGGCGATTGTGGCAATCCGGTCATACTAAAGTGAGAGAAGGGCACGCCGTCCCCATATTGGCTGAGTAATTGCCCAGAGATCATGGCATATTGGCCGGCATGGACGGTGCTGGGATCGATCTTCATCGTCACCCTAGAGACGGTCGGATTATAAAACGACGTGGTCGGCACTAAGCTGTTCGCAGCCTCAACCAAATCGCCAGGACTATCCATGCCATAGACGTTTCGGAGCGAGTCACTAGCATTGGGTGCGTGATTGTAAAACGGACTAATTTGGTAAACGGCTGATCCGTCAGCGAAGGCCAGGGCATAAACGTCGCCAATGGATGTGTCCGATACTGAGGCCTCCGCGGGAGCGGCGATGAGGACTCCCGGAAAGGGTGGAAGAGCCCAGCGGTCCAATGCGCGAATAATTTGTCGGCCTTCAGCCAAGTCGAGAGCTTTGGAACCTTGTTCCACTTCGACCGTCCAATCTCCTTCGTCCCAAGACAAGAGCCGGGTTTGAGGAAAAAAATGAGCATCAAAACCCGAAATCAAGGGAATCGAAAGACTCTTGCCAGCAAGACTGCGGTACCATGGAGCTAGGTGGAGGATGACATTGTCTAAAGTGGCCCGACCAGGGTACTCCGTCCCGGAAATGGTTAAGAGGTGGGTATCCTGAGATGCGAATGCGGTCGAAGCCCGACGGTTAATCGGCTCGGGTTGGGTCATTGCCCAGTACTGTACGGAGTAACTGGTGGACGTGGCATCGACGTTAGCTGTCACGTAAAGTGGCACCGTGGTCTTAACCGTGGGCAGCTCCTCTGCGACCAACGCCGACATCTTTGTGTGGCGATTCAAAAACCGCGCGACTTGCCCATTGATGGCCATGATCCGACTAGCCGATGCCATGGCAGCGTGCACTTCCGAGATCCCTAGGGTGCTCGCCAGCAGTGCTCCCGAAACGCACACTACTGACCAATTTCTTCGGTTCAGCATGAATATACCTCCGTAAAGGCGACGACGCTTAGATTTTGATCCGACGCCCTTAATAGTGGAACAAAGTAATGTCTCTAAGTGTAATAACGCCGTGGTCACGAAAGAGGTTACCGCCATTCGAAATTTTGAAGTGCGCTCTTCCTCGGACTTAGACTTAACGAAAGGTGATGCCCACGACTGGTCAGTTCGGTCTATTTTTAGATGCTCCTTCTCGCTGAGATATACTGCGCGCGGGTCATAGTTTTCGTTTTTGGGAGAACGCCATCGTGTTGAAAAACCATTGTGCAGCAAGGTGTTGAGATGCCCACAGCCTTGCCATCAAACCGTCAAATGTGACCCGATCGCAGTATACCATTCCCATCCCTTGCATCGGTGCAGCATCCGCGGTCTGCCATGGGTTAAAGAAACATCTCATCACATCAGGGAACATTTGAAGCGATCGGCCACCATCGTTTTAGTCCGTCAAATCGTCTCTCGACAAACTTCGGGCACCCCACCCCCGTGATTTCAACCCTTGAGGTGTTCCGATGCCCTCCAATCCATTCAGGTTGGTGGTGGATAAGCTTTATGAAAGTTTTAATCGAGTCCCTCGCCCTCCGGGTTGGAGCCCATGTCGCCAGCCTGAACCTGCACGTCGTATCCTAAACGCCTTGGCTTGTCCTGATCAATCTCACCCCGTGGTCCTGGTGACCGGCCGAAAAGATCTTATTAGAACAGGGTGGTTTGCCTCACCCACTCGTGCACTTCGAACCACAGGTGCGGCAACCAGGCAATCGGGCCATTTTGCTCCCATCGCCTGCTCTAGACTCAGCGCAGTGGCAGGCCACCCTCTCCTGGCAGGCGGCGGAGTGGCTTGATTCTACTCGCTGGAGCCAGTGGATTTCTCGAGCTAACAGCCAATTCTCGGATAGCAGCAGAGTTGTCGGTTCAAGACCGGCTATACTAAAAGTGCTCAACTCAGCGCACAATCGGAGAGTGCAAGCTAAGGAGGAAAACGCCTCAGTGACAGATCTCGCCCGCCGCCCGGCTTTAGACTACGACGTTATCATCATCGGTGGTGGTCCTGCTGGGCTTATGGCGGCTATCGCCGCCCGCGAAGAAGGCGCAAAAACCTTGTTGGTCGATAAGGGAGAGCGTTTAGGAAGAAAACTAGCAATCTCCGGCGGAGGTCGGTGCAACGTGACCAACAATAAACCCCTGCCCGAACTCATGGCCAACATCCCAGGAAACCCGAAGTTTCTCTATTCTGCCTTGACTAAATTTGGAAGTCCCGATATCGCACAATTCTTTGAACGCTTAGGGATTCGTTTAAAAGAAGAAGATCATGGCAGAGTGTTTCCCGTCTCCGACAAAGCTTCGACGGTTGTCAACGTGATGGTCGAGCGCGTGTACGCCTTAGGTTGCGAGGTGTGGCTGAACCGCCCAGTCGTTGGCTTGATGGCTTCCGAAACAGGCATGGCGGTCAAATTCGAAGCAGACATGGTGCGTTGGACTCGCGCGGTCGTGATCGCTGCCGGAGGCTCCAGTGTTCCCCAGACAGGCAGTACTGGCGACGCCTATCCTTGGGCCAAGGCACTTGGCCACCGTATCGTCGCCCCATATCCCACCGCGGTGCCATTGACCAGTCAATCGTGGTTTATCACGCAGTCCAGCTTAAAGGGGATATCGCTAAGAGAGACTACCCTCTCATTATGGTCAGAGGGATCCAAAAGGCCACTGGCTCAGGAGCAAGGTGACGTGCTGTTCTCTCACTTTGGATTGACTGGGCCAGCGGCGTTGCGTCTTAGTCACTTCGTGTCTACTGCTCTGAGAGCTGATCCGGCTGCTAAGCTGCGAGCGAGCATAGACACCGTGCCCGGCCTGACAGCGGATGAGATGTTGTTAGGACTGAGTGAACGTCGACGAGTGGACGGCAAAAAGCGCCTGGAAACGATTTTAGAATCATGGGTCCCTGCCCGAATGGCCACGGTATTGTTGATCGAATCGGGACTGGACGGTCGTCAAGTCTCGGGCGAAGTGCCGGGAAAGGCACTGCAATCTCTAGTACAGCATGCCAAGGGGCTTTCGCTTTCAATTACCGGGACGCTCCCCTTGGAAAAAGCGACGGTCACCGGCGGTGGGGTCTCGGTTCAAGATATTGCGCCGGCAACCATGGCCTCCAAACGCTGTCCTGGGCTTTACTTTTGCGGTGAGGTGATGGATGTCCATGCGCATACCGGCGGGTATAACATTACGGTGGCGTTCTCGACGGGTCATCTCGCCGGTCAATCGGCTGCGCATTACGCTCTAGCATTGCCTCCATCGCATCTCATTGATTCTCAGTAGAATAAAGGAGGGCTCTGTGCCAAGGCCGTGCTAAGAGCCTAACGTGCGGGATGGTTCCCTCTCTGATCCGTAGATTGCGTCACCATATCTTTGGGATTCGCGGTGAATCTTAGGGTGTCTTCTTGGAACGTGGTGGGGTTTTGACGTAGAATCCGGTTCGCTCTCAAGGTCAACCGGTCGGGCCCATGGGATCCGGATGGGCGGGGCGTCTGCCAAGTCTCTAAGAGCTCCCGCTGACCGGTTCGAAATTCGAACCGGCGAGGGTAACCCTAGATGGCCTCTCCCATTGTCCAAAGCTCTGGGTCCACTATCCTCCTTCACGGGTAGGCTAGGGACTTTAATCGCGCGTTGGTGGGTCTCCGCCCCGATTACGCAAAATGGTCTTGAGCGCTTGGGCCGTGACCGGAGCGCCTTGGCCGACGGCATCGTCACCGCCCATTTTTCCGGGATCGCCGAGTCCGATCACGGTGACGTCAGGATAATTGCGAAGTACATCCACGGTGTCGCCGCGAAGAACATGGCCACTGGCGTTTCCCTGCTTATCCACCGCTTCCGATACGCGTTCGGCATCATGGTCAATCGACAGGTCAGGCACCACTCCCTTGACCCCCGGCGTGTTTGCTGCGACCGCAATCACACCCAGTACATCCAATTCCTCCGCATCTAAAATGGTGCCTAAATCGCGCTCTCCCCGGCCTTTTTTTGCCGAACCCCGGTCATCTACCATAGCCACCACAGGATTTCCCGAGGCGTGGTAGATGGCTTGCAGCAAGGCCTGTCCTTGGATCGGCGTAGGGTTCCCTTCGGTAGCATCCACCGGGTCCAAACCGAGGCCCTCACAAGCCTCAGCCACGGCTCGGTACGCTGTGTGATCTCCGTCAGTGATCACGATGACTTGTTTTTTTGGCACGAAAAATCCCTCCATAATGAGCGCAACCTGCCGCTTGCTCGAGGCGGGTTCGCTTGGCTGTTGATCGCAGAGAACGAACATTGCCGCGATTTGGTGCATAGATGCTGAGAAACGAGACGGGAAGGCCTGAAACCTGCAGCGTTCCGATCCCCGAAAGTCGCGCCGAGGTGTTGGCGTCGGGGGCGTAGAATGGGCCCATCCCGAACCTTATGCCTTAGGACGAAAAATCAACGCCGCCGCTAATCCAAAAATCAACGCTGCTTTGATGCCGCTGGCCGCTGCCGTAAACCCGCCCGAGAACAGGCCCAGCACTCCTTTTTGTTTCACAGCTTGGTCGATTCCCTCAACCAAGGTGTACCCGAATCCCGGCAAGGGCACGGTCGCCCCGGCGCCCGAAAACTGGACCAGTTTTTGGTAGACGCCAAACCCGCTAGCCAGGGCACCTAACACAATGAACAAGACTAAAACGTGGGCAGGAGTCAGTGTGGAGTTATCTAACACCCACTGAGCTAAGGCGCACATCAGTCCGCCAATGACAAATGCCCAGACAAAGGTCATTGCCCTTCCTCCTGTCGAGTGATTGCGATAGCATGAGCAATACCGGGAATGCTTTCGCCTTGCTGATAGGACTTGGGCGAAAACAACGCCCCGGTTGCTACCAATAAGATTCGATGCAATCTTCCCGACCGCAAGTTTTCGGCGAAATAACCCGAAAAGACCCCGGCGGAGCATCCCGGACCTGATCCCCCGTTATGGACATCTTGTTGTTGAATGTCGTACAGCATCTCGCCGCAATCTTGAAGTTTTTCGCCCAGACTCACGTGATATTCTTCAGCGGCTAAGTGCTGCGCCAAGGTCAACCCGAAGCGCCCCAAGTCTCCAGTGACAATGGCGTCATAGTGGGCTTGGGTCTCCCCCATTGCCTCCAGATGGCGAACCATAGTGTCCACCGCGGCGGGAGCCATGGCGCTGGCCATATCGTTGGGGTCGTGAGAACCCCAATCCAACACGCGACCGATGGTCAGCGAGTCAATCCGCAAATCAGACCTCCTGGTGCTCAAAACCGCGACACCAGAAGCCGTGGCGGTCCAGGATGCAGTCGGCGAGCGCTGGTATCCCAGCTCTAACGGAAAGCGGAACTGGCGTTCGGCTGAAAGATGATGGCTGGCAGCGGTCACCAAAGCAGTGCTGGGGCCGCCTTGGCCTAAGATTAAACTGGCGAGGGCGAGGCCCTCGGTGAAGCTGGCGCATGCCGAAAAAACGCCGAGCATCGGCCGGGAGTGGGACCGGGCGTCAAAGTTAGTGGTGATTAGCTGGTCCAACAAATCTCCCCCCACGACGACATCCACATCGCTCCAAGTCATATTGCTCTTATCCAGCGCTATGGATTCGGCTTCGCTGAGGAGAGCTTGCTCCGCTTTTTCATAAGAAGGGTATCGAGTCCCCTCATCCGGCCAAATGCGGTCAAACCAATCGGCCAGCGGCCCTTCACCTTCTTTAGGCCCGACCACGGCGGCGGTTTGACCGAGATATACGCCTTCTATTTGGTAGGAAGATTCTCCTGAGCGCTGCACCGCCATCAGCTTGTTCCCAACAGATAACGAGCGACACCGACCAGAAAGGCCATTGCCATTCCATAGACTAAGACGGGACCGGCAACGGTAAATAGTTTGGCGCCAATACCGAGTACCAGTCCTTCGCTTCGATATTCCATGGCCGGGGCCACGATGGCATTGGCAAACCCGGTGATAGGCAGACTGCCTCCCATGCCTCCTCGTTTGACAATGCGATCGTACCAGCCCAGTCCGGTCAACAGCGCCCCCATCCCAACCAAGACAATGGACGTAGGCGTGGCCGCCGCTTGGCTGGAAAATCCTTCATGTTCGAACGCCCACATCACTCCCTGGCCGAACAGAGAAATCGCGCCACCGACTAAAAAGGCCCAGGCTAGGTTGATTCCTACTGTTTTTTGGGGACGAATCCGATTGGCGTAATCTTGAAATCGCCGTATGCGGTCTGGATTTACCTTATTGCGAACATCGATTCCCATGGACTGTCCTTCCCCGTATGGTTGTCGCCTCGGAGCGGTTCGTCCCGCTGCCGAGGCGCTGTCGAAACATAGCCCGGCGAGCGGAAACTAACGCCGGTCCGAATCCACTCCAAAGGCGATCTTGACGTCCACCTTGTATTCGTTGACCTTTCCGTTTTCTACGGTAGCGGTCCAATTGGTCACTTCGACGCCGGTGATGTTGTCCACCGTTTTGTGGGCTTCTTGTACGGCGTCTTCCATCGCTTCTTGCCAGCCTGAGGACGATTCCCCTACCAATTCGATGACCTTGGCGACTTTGCCCATGATTAATCCCCCTTATCGTCTGCCCTACTCGTGCTCCGAACATAGTATGGACCACGTCTCGCCTTTTACTCAGGACAAATCTGGCATCGTGCGACCGCCCAATGCGCGACGATTCGTGGTCAGAGGTCCATGGAATCAACCAATAGGCTCTCTTTCGTCTTTCACGCGGCTGGCACGGGTTACAGAACCATCCAACCATCTCGGCCAGAGAAGGTACTGAATTGAGCACCAATGATAGGGTTTGGGCGATGGTTCTGCTGCCGCGTATAGGGACCATCCATCCCCAATGGGGCTGACTTTCTTAGTCAAGGAGGACACTAACCGTTTCGATCAACATAGATCGCTGTGCTATCACATCGATATGGCACACAGTTGTCTCTCGCAATTGTGCGAGACGCGAAATGGATCGCGTCGTCACGACCAGACGTAAACAGGATTCGGCGAACCAAGGTGGTTAGCGAAGTCTAACCATCACCTCAAGGACCCAGAGACCTTCGGGCGACTGGATAGAGGATGGTTGGCTCACCGTTTGCGAGTAAAGCTCACCTGAGTGGGTTCCTCGTAAGACTCCCCGCCCTTCAGGGCGGAGAGTGTCAAAAGATGGGGTCGGACGCTTAACCGAGCGCCTCGATCGTCCACTCTCCATGGATCAAAGCCGGAGTGCCATCGAGGGGTGCTCCGGCTTTGGCAGATCGTATCCAAAGGACAGCCCCAGCGCCTCGCTCTAGGCACAAGGCCGTGACATGACCTCCAGTCCACTACCCGGGCCTGAAGTTATCTAAAGTCAGAAACTGACAACCTTTGGAAAATCAGGTTTTGATGGCATAGAATGGTCTACCACTGACAATACGAAAGGCCAAGCACCGCATCAAACAGTCAGACAGGCAGGGCTTTGGGCCTTCGACGGATAGAGTTTCTCTGCCAGAGAACCGCTAAAGATAATCATTCTCCGCCCGGGTTATTTGTGTTGTGAGGCTACGTCGTTTAGGTCGTAGAAGGCGCTTTCACCCGCTATAACGTGCTTAAGCATATTTACACAGACCCATGCAGAAATCTCCTAGATCTGCACATTCCTGAACACGTCTGGAATTGTTCGCTCTTTCGGAGGCCGCAGTTTTGCT